>JADFON010000197.1 GCA_022562855.1 Candidatus Zhuqueibacterota bacterium
ATATGTAGAAGACGAAAATGGTGGAATTGTTATAATAAAATAGACTTCATAGAAACGCTCGCTAATATGAAAAAGAGTTTTGTTGTTCTCGGTTCGGGTCTTATGGGCAAGGTGGCGGCTGAATCCTTCATTTCCCAGGAGAAAGAGGCATCCGTGACGTTGATCGATAACGATGATGAACGGCTGAAAGATGTTGCGAATGCGGTCAAATCCGATAGGCTTACCGTAAGAAATATTGACATCACAGATACTGACGACCTGCATAACACGATCGCCGGTCAGGATGTAATTTTAAACGCGCTTCCGTTACGGTTGAGTCTTCAGGGGATTGAAGCGGCGATCCGGGCAAAAGTACCGTTGGTAGATCTGAGCGGGGAAAGACCGGAGAAGCGTGTAGAACTGGATGAAAGGGTTCGAACCGCCGGGATTATTGTTATACCCGGCTGCGGTGTTGCCCCGGGAATAAGTAATATCTGCGTTGGTAGAAGGCGCCGGCTTGCTTGATTCAGTGGAAAACGCCATTATATACGTGGGCGGAATCCCAAAGAAAAAAGGACCTCCCCTCGATTATAAAACCGTATACTCCCTTGAAAGCGTTCTTTATTATTATTCGCAATCCGCCCGAATTTTCCGCGATGGAAAAGAAATAGAAGTCGCTGCGCTTTCCGGGATCGAAGAAGTTGAGTTTGACCAGCCCTTTGGAAACCTGGAAGCTTTTTACACTGACGGTCTGGCTTCTTTGATTATTACAATGAAGGGTAAAGTGTCCGGAAATCTTGAAGAAAAAACTCTTCGTTACGCAGGACATGCGGAGAAAATATTGTTTCTGAAACAGTGCGGTTTGTTCGATACAAGCCCGGTAGCAATACATGGAGCAGATGTCTCACCGCGAGATTTTCTTGTGCATCAGCTATCTCCTCTTCTTGAATTGGATTCCGCCGGTGATATTCTCGTTATGAGAATTGTCGTAAATGGTTCAAAAGAAGGTAAGGAACAAACACATACGTTTGAAGTAATCGACTATTTTGACCCCAAAACAAACTACACGGCGATGGCTCGTACAACTGTTTTTCCTGCTGTTATTGCGGCACGAATGATTGCAAACGGAGATATCACCGACAGAGGAGTCAGGTTTCCGGAGCAAGTTATTACCGGGGAAAAATTCAAGACTTTCGCAGCCGGACTCGAAAAGCAAGGTATTGCCCTGAAACATTCCGTTGTCTAATATTATATTGATTTTTGTTATTAACTTTATTACAATAAATAGGTACATTTCTTTCCAAACCGCTAAGAAGCAAAAACAGCCACAAGATTAAGAGATAATATCACTTAGAAGGACAGTCCTTCCGGGATTACCTGTCATTTCCGCCACCGGATAAAGGGGGATAAGCGTCAGGTTTCCTTGTTTCTGCAACAAAAAGGAGTTACCATGAAACGTCTATCTTCACTCATATTAGCTGTAGCGCTGCTAATTATGACTTTGGCGCCGGATCTTGCATTATCACAATTAAGAGGTAAAGCTCTCTATGATAGAATGGAAGGCGGAGGAAGAGGCGGCGGTGGCGGTCTGACCGTTACCGAAGGAATTACAAGAGTTACCTGGCTTCCGGGCGGTATAGGTTATCTCGAAACTGAAACCGACCAGGCTTCGGGTTCAACAATATTTTACAAGGTCAACCCGGAAAACGAAAAACGTTCCGAATTATTCGATTCAAATAAAAGAGATAAAATCAAAAGCGCCCTCAGTGCGCAGGGCGAGACTTCCCGCGGCGATGGACTTCCTTTCAGGAGTTTTACTTATATTGACGATAATACGATTCAGTTCTCTACAGGCGAGTCCGGGAACGGTGGACGGGGAAGAGGCGGGCGTGGAAGAGGCGCGGCTGAGGGCGGTGGAATAGGTCAAAACATAATGTACCGGTATAATCTGGAAACAGACAAACTTCAAAAGATTACCCGACCGCGTGTAGAAAGACAACCGGGTACGGACGATCTGATGCGTGGGATGGGCAGCAGTCAGTTGTGGACCGGAACATTCTCCCCTGATTTTACTACCTTTGCATTTGTAATAGATTACGACATCTATGTGAAAGACCTGCAAACAGACGACAACAAGCGGGTTACATTCGGCGGCAATGAAGAATTGATGAACGGCAGACCCGACTGGGTATATCCTGAAGAATTGAACCAGTCAACCGCCTATTGGTACTCCCCGGACGGTAAAAGTATTGCCTATTTACAGTTTGATGAAAATGGAGTTTTTAAATACCCGATTATCCATGAACTGACCTTTGAAGCTGAACTGGAACAGGAGCGGTATCCGAAAGCCGGCGAGACCAACCCTACCGTAAAACTATTTATCGTTAATATTGAAACAGGCAATCAAGTTGAAGTAAAGACAAACAGTTCGGAAAACATCTATATTATAAGACCGCAATGGCGTAACGATGGAAGCGAGCTTTTATTCCAGCGCCTGAACAGAAGACAAAACCACCTCGAATTTCTGGCGGCAGACCCTGCAACCGGCGATGTAAGGACGATTCTCGAGGAACGGGAAGAAGCATTCGTTCGACTGCACAATCATTTTCGTCTCTTGAATGACGGAAAGCAGTTTTTGTGGAGTTCCGAACGGTCAGGATGGCGGCACCTGTACATTTATGATTTTGAAGGAAACATGGTGAATCAACTTACCGAAGGTGACTGGGAAGTTTCGAATGTTACACTGGTCGATCATGATAATGAACTGATTTATTTTACCGGTAATGTGAAAAACGGTCTTGAGACGGCATTTTTCAAGGTAAAGTTTGACGGCTCCGGATTTAAACAACTCACAACTGAGGATGGATCGCATAACATAAGCATGGACCCCGCCGGGAAATATTATCTCGACACTTATTCCTCACTCACATCGCCTCCTGTCACGAATCTCCATAAATCGGACGGAAAACTGGTACGGAACATGGCTACAACTAACACTGAAGAACTTGACCAGCTTCAGCTTGAACAGCCGGAACTTGTAATATTTAAGGCGGCGGACGGGGTTACCGAATTACACGGGATTCTGTACAAACCCGCCGGATTTGACCCCAACAAGACCTATCCCCTGCTTGTCTCCACCTATGGCGGTCCTTCCGGCGGCGTCAGGAACTCCTGGTCAACAACAAACAACTATAGCAGGACAGCCCAGCTTGGATATATCGTCCTTAAACAGGATAACCGTGGCACAACAAACAGGGGCAAGGAATATTTGACCGAAACCTACCTGAAATTCGGTCAGGTAGACGTTGATGACCAAGCCGCTGGAGTCAAGCAAATAACTCAGAGACCCTATATCGACGGTTCACGTGTCGGCATGTACGGCAGTTCATACGGAGGATATATGACCTGTATGTCTCTCCTCAGGTATCCCGATCTGTATCATGTGGGCGTAGCCGGATCATCGGTGACCGATTGGAGAAGCTATGACTCGATATACACGGAACGGTACATGCGTACCCCGCAGGAGAACCAAGAAGGATACGAGATTGGCTCCGTTCTCAAATATGCTGCAAACCTCAAAGGAAAACTGTTGCTTACACACGGTACGATCGATAACAATGTTCATCCGGGAAATACGATTCAATTAATCGACGAACTGCACAAAGCCGGTATGGTTTTTGACTTAATGTTCTATCCCGAAAACCGGCACGGAATCCGCGGATACAGCGGACAGCATAGAAGCAAACTGCAGATGAGTTATTTTCTAAAACATCTGAAACCGGAAAACTGGGAACAAACCTTGAGCACGATCTGGTAATTTGAAGATATTAACGATATTTTAGTATTCTTAATATGAATAAATTGAACTTTGACAAAAATTGTATAAAAGATAAATTCAAGCAATTTTTTTGATATTAACAGGGAGATTGCCACGTCTCCCCCGAATATTCGGGGGATCCTCGTGGCATGAGCCACCCCTCATCACGTAGTGACCGCTCACGCGGCGGGGCAATGACAGAATGAACATGTGTGGCACCCCCAAACTCGTTTGGGGGTGTGATTAACGCCTTTATGCCTAAGATTTACCAAAATTCAGCAATTCTAAATTGAACAGTAAACTATTAACAATCGTGGGGTAAATATCATGAAGATCAGGATCAAGATTGTGGGAAGTTTTGCGATTATTCCGTTGCTTTTGCTTTCGGTGCTTGTCCCCGACATGGTCGGACAGCAGTTATCGCAGGATATTCTTAAATTCGTCAATTACCGTGGAATCGGACCCACGAGACAAAGCGGACGGTTTGTCGATTTTGCCGTTCCGGAACAGGTGCCTTATACTTTTTATGCAGCCACCGGTTCAGGCGGGCTATTGAAAACAACAAACAACGGCATTTCGTTCGAACAAATATTCGACCACGAAAATGTTTTCTCGATCGGCGATATTGCCGTTGCACCTTCCGACCCGAATATCGTGTGGATCGGTTCCGGTGAGGCGAATACTTCGAGAAGCACATATTGGGGAGACGGCGTCTACAAATCGACCGATGCGGGCATGACGTGGACCAATATGGGTCTGCCCGAATCCCATCATATCGGCAGAGTTGTAATACATCCTACGAACCCCGATATTGTTTATGTCGCTGCTCTTGGGCACTTGTACTCCGAAAATGAGGAACGCGGTCTTTACAAAACGACAAACGGCGGGAGAACGTGGACAAAATCTCTTGCGGTTATGGATAACGGTAAACACATCGGAGTTGTGGAAATTGTTATGGATCCTGATGATCCTAACACGTTATATGCCGCAACATATGACAAGGTAAGAAAACCGTGGACCTTTAATCACGGCGGTCCTGGCAGTGCAATATATAAAACAACAAATGCCGGAAGAGACTGGG
>JADFON010000198.1 GCA_022562855.1 Candidatus Zhuqueibacterota bacterium
ATAATTCCAAATTAACTAATGAACCTTCAAATTACAATCAAAACGTTTGATTGGGATTTCTACTTATCATCCGTTGCCTCAGTATTCATGTTTCCCGGTTAAAAATATGCCGTTCGCTGAATTTCAAAACACCTCTTATCACTTGTTTTACACATGAAATTATATTACTATAGTTTCATAAACTGTACGTTAAAATATCAAAAATACCCTGTAAAAATTATCGGGAGGACAGAAAAATGATCTCCATTAATACTAAGTATCGAATGAAGATGTTTACTCTTATTAGACATTTTGTACTTGTAACCATTTTATTCACATTGCCGTATTCAAGTATATTTGCCCAATCCGTTACCGTATCTTCGACAAACAGGGGGATGGTACAAACGGAAATGCCGCTCTCTCCCGTAGAGGCTGAAGATTACGGAAAGTGGGAACAGCTGAGCGCGGGAGTTCTTTCGCCGTACGGTAAGTGGATCGCTTATCAAATCCGAAGGGTCAACGAAGAAAACGAACTTCGCGTTCACAATCTTGAGAAGCGGACCTTAACGGTATACCCCTATGGTGCAGGCGCGGTTTTCTCGGACGATGGAACATGGATGGCATATACAATAAGTCATTCTGAGCAGGAGCGGAAAAAACTCGAATCACAGAAGAAACCGGTGCGTAATAAACTTGGGATTATCAATTTAGACACTGGCGATAAGAGTATTATCGACAATATTGCGTCGTTTTCCTTTAGCGGTGATGGGGCATATATTGTAATGAAGAGTTATAAACCGGAGGGGGCGGCGGGTGACGGGGTCAACATTATCCTTAGAGATCTTTCAACGGGTGTGGATATGGGATTCGGCAACATATCGGAGTACGCGTGGCAGGAAGCCGGGACTATACTTGCTATGATCATCGATGCGGAGGGTAAAACCGGAAACGGCGTCCGGATATATGACCCGTCGGATAACCGGATTCGAACGCTGGTGTCCGAATCTACGCGATTTACCGGTCTTCAATGGCGGGAAAAGGAAGATGATCTGGCGGTTTTGCAGGAGATTGAAGACGAATTGTATGAAGACCCGACTCATAAGGTCTTAGCCTGGAGTAATCTTGCAGGCGATACTCAAAGTATGGTGTTCAACCCGGCTGAAGTATCAAATTTTCCGGGTGACACACGGGTCGTCAGTTCGCGGAATTTGGCATGGTCGGACGACGGCATGTCGATATTTTTCGGAACGCAGGATTGGGTGAGAAAGCCCGGAAAATCTGACGACTCAGATGATGAAACCGATGACGAAGAGACAGCCAATGTCGAGATATGGCATTCTAAAGACGTGAACGTAATTCCTGAGCAAAAGCTGCGCGCAGAACGGTTCCGCAACCGGAATTTTCTTGCGGTATGGCATATGGAAAATAATAAAATTATCCAGCTTGGGGACGAACTGACAGAAAATGTAAGTTTGATAGAGGGCGATATTCATGCAGTGGGCACCGATGATACGCCGTATGAATTTTCGGGGATGTTTGGAAGAAGTTATGTCGATATGTACATAATCGATGTTGCAAGCGGGGACAAAACAAAGATCAAAGAGAAAATTCAGTATAACTTTGGGTCGAGTCCCGGTGGGAAGTATCTTCTCTATCTTGAAAAAGACGATTTTTGGACATATAATATCCAAACCAAAACACACACAAATATAACATCAAAAATACGCACTTCGTTTATCAACAAAGAATATGACCATCCGGTTGAGCAGAAACCGGCGTTTGGAAGGGCTGGATGGACGGAGGATGACAACGCGGTGTTGCTTTATGATAAATACGATATATGGCAGGTTCCGATGGATGGAAACAAGGCGACAAATCTTACTAATGGAGAAAAAGACAAAATCCGGCACCGGTATGTATCATTGGACCGGGATGAGGAATTTATTGATATTTTGAAACCGTATTATGTGAGCACATACGGGGAATGGAGCAAGAATTCCGGTTACAGCGTGGTCACCGGCGGTGACGATGTTAGTTCGCTTGTGTGGCAGGATAACAATGTCGGCAGGTTGATAAAAGCCGAAAAAGCTGAAGTGTTCGCATATGTGGCGCAGGATTTTGACGATTCGCCCGACTATTTTACGGTAACCGGGGATTGGGCTGAAACCCGGCAGGTGTCGGAAACAAATCCATTTCAAAAGGACTATGCGTGGGGCAGGTCGGAGTTGATAGAATACAAAAATTCACAGGGCAGAAACCTTCAGGGCGCGCTCTATTATCCCGCCGGATATGAAGAGGGGAAGTCGTATCCGATGATCGTCTATATTTACGAGTTTTTGTCACAGAATGTACACCGGTATGTAACGCCTTCGGAACGGAGCACCTACAATACGTCTGTATTTACAAGCAAAGGATACTTTGTGCTTCAGCCCGATATTGTGTTCAAGATTCGTGCACCGGGCAGATCATCGATATCGACTATCGAATCGGCGGTCAAAAAAGTACTCAAAACTGGTATGATCGACCCGGAACGTTTAGGGCTTATGGGTCATTCTTGGGGTGGTTACCAGACGGCATTCGGCGTGACACAGACAGATATTTTTGCGGCGGGGGTAGCGGGCGCGCCGCTGACCAATTTTTTCAGTATGTATGGTTCTGTTTTTTGGAATTCCGGCGTTCCCGAAACGGGACATTTCGAAACCGGGCAGGAACGGATGGACGTCCCTTTCTGGGAAGACGTTGACGCTTATATAAAGAACTCACCGGTATTCTCTGTCGAGAATCTGAACACGCCCCTGCTTATGGAATTTGGCGATAAAGACGGGTCGGTGGATTGGCATCAGGGACTTGAATACTATAATGCCGCACGAAGAGCCGGAAAAGACCTTGTGATGCTTGTGTATCCGGGTGAAAATCACAGTGTCAGGAAAAAAGCGAACCAGATCGATTATCACCACCGGATACTGGAATGGTTTGGGCACTACCTGAACGGCGAACCCGCTCCAAAATGGATCAGCGAAGGCTTGTCGTATGTTGACCAGCAGAAAGCGAATAAGAATGGTGGGTGATGAGGCTAGGTCAAAGCATTTATAAATTTCAGGAATTTAGTTAATAATCACACCCCCAAACCCCAAAAAAGGGGCAGGCTGAGTTTGGGGGTGCCACGCATCGCATACAATTTGAGGAGGAGTTATGGATTTCACCCCAATGCTGATCAATTTTATTTATATGATCGTTGGCGGTATTGTAACAATTGCTTTTATGTAGTTTGGATATAAAATTTTTGATAAATTGACCCATTTTAATACCGATGATGAGTTAGCAAAGGGCAATATGGCGGTCGGACTGGTTGTCCTCGGAATTTTTCTCGGCGTCGGTATCGCAATCGGCCTGGTTTTCGGATTAGGTCTTAATTAAAAGGAGAAAACAATGACTAAGAACAATCAAACATTGTTAATGAGTTTATCGCTTATTATTATCTTTATTTCCGCATGTTCTACCGGTGAACCCGGTGGCTTTGATCTCATCATAAGAAATGGGAAAGTTATCAATGGGACCGGGAATCCCTGGTTTTATGCAGATATCGGTATTCGAGGGGATACCATTATTGAAATTGGCAATCTTTCGGATGCAACAGCAGTCAGGATCATCGATGCTGAAGGATTGGTAGTATCTCCGGGGTTTATTGATGTGCACACTCATGTCGCTGGTTCGTTCAGCAGTACGGATGCGAATGCTATTGTGAACTACCTGATACAGGGAGTCACGACGGTGGAACCCTCAAGCGACGGTGGGGGAACATATAAGATCGCCGAAACCAAGCAGAAATGGGAGGCGGGCGGCATGGGTACAAATGCCACAATGTTTGTCGGGTTTAACAGCCTACGGCGCGAAGTCTTAGGCGAAAACCAATTCCGGTCACCGACTTCTGAAGAGCTTGAACAAATGAAGACTTTGGTACGCCAGGCGATGCAGGAAGGGGCATGGGGTCTAACTACCGGAATTGAATATGGCGGTCTTGATCTATATTCGACGACGGAAGAAATTATCGAGGTTACAAAGCCGATCGCGGAATTCGGAGGTGTTTATAAATCGCATATGCGGGATGAAGCAAAATTTATTGTCGAAGCTGTGGAAGAACTCATTAGAATAGGTGAGGAAGCAGGAGTGCCCGTTAGCATTACGCATTTGAAACCGGCGGGAAAAGACAGCTGGGGTTTAATGAAGGACGTTGTCCGGTTAGTAAATGATGCGCGTTCTCGCGGAATTATGGTTACCGCTGATAAATACCCGTGGCTTCAGGGTGCGCCGATCGGTTTTATTACCTCACTCATTGATGTACCGGAGGATATGGTAGAGCTGACAAGTTTACGCCGGGGAAGGCGAAACAGGGAGCTTAGCTATGAGGAACGTGAAGAATTAAGAAATAACTATGTTGAAGCACTGCAAAATGCGTTGAAGGATAATGCGAAGCGTGAACGTCTCCGGGAATCGACCTATGAAATACGACCGGGCAATCTCAGTTCTGTTGCACGGTGGGGTTGGCAGGATTTCAGGATCAAGGTTACGGTAAAAAATCCGCAATTGGCTGAAAAAAATATTGCTGAACTCATCGAAGAACAGGGAAGGGACGGTTTTGATATTATTGCGGATCTTATCATAGATGAACCGGACATGTTATTTGCATCGGCGTCAATGTCTATCGAGGATTTTAAGCTTGGTTTTAAGCAGGAATGGGTTATGGTAAGCAGTGACGGAGGAGGTTTCCCCATTATAGAAGAATCCGCCCCACCTGTCCGTGGTCATCCAAGACCGTTT
>JADFON010000199.1 GCA_022562855.1 Candidatus Zhuqueibacterota bacterium
GTCGACATCTATCCCCATGTGCTTATTGAATACCACTTTTGATCCTGATTTCAAATAATCTAATATCTTTTTAGCCAATTCAAATATTGTTACGGTTGCCTGAGGGTTACCGATGTTGAAGGAATTTCCTATGATTTTTTTTCGGGTCAGGCAAGATTCTACAGCATCCAGGAAATCGGTAATATAACACCATGACCTTATTTGTATCCCATCGCCGGTTATCACTATGTCGTCATTAGTTAAAGCGTTTGTTGTGAATATCTGGATTGCACCCTCGCCAACCTGACCAGGTCCATATATATTGAAAGGACGTAATGATATTATAGGCATATTGTGCTCCCAATAGTAGCAATAGCACAATTTTTCGGCAGCAAGCTTGCTTATCGAGTAGGTCCATCTCGCATCCTTAAGGTCTCCCTGTATTGTTTCGCCATTCTCCTTTGCTCTGAAAATATGGGGACCATAAATTTCGCTGGTTGAAAAATCGATCAGCAGTTCTATTTCCCGTTCTTTCAATACTTCAAGCAAATTGTACGTTCCGATCATATTAACTTCCATTGTTTTCAGGGGCATTTTGTAGTAGGAAGAGACTCCGGCAATCGCCGCAGCATGAATGATGATCTCCGAGTCTTTTATCGATTTTTCAAGAAGATTTTTGTCTAAAATATCTCCTTCCACGATTGATACATTTTTGTGGTCTTTGCTGTCAAAATATTGCAGAGCATTCCTTCTGCCGTTATCATATATGATAATTTTATTGTCATTACATAACCGTTGACAGAGAGCCGAACCGATAAATCCGGCGCCTCCCGTAATAAAGATCGTTTTACCTTTGACTCCCACAATTTCTCCTCTATCTTCTTAATAAATTAAAGATAATTGTTCTCTATTCGCAATTAAAGCGTATAAATTTTCTTGCTGCGGGTACCGTTAAATACGTTTCGTGTATCGAAGATCAACTGTGCATGTTTGTTGACCGGTTCAAAGTCAAATCGCTGATGATCGGTCAGAATGACAACTATATCTTGTTTCGACAGTACCGCAGGGGACAGGTTGACCGATTTTATCTTTTTATCTCCCGATTTAAATTCAGGAATATATGGATCGGAATAACTTACTTTCGCTTTCATTGAATCTAAAATTCCAAAAATATCCAGCGAGGGAGACTCCCGGTAATCATCGCTGTTTCGCTTATACGCTATCCCCATCAATAGAATCCGGGAATTCTTAACAGCTTTTGATTTTTTATTAAGCAGCTCAGTAATTTTCCTTACGATAAATTCGGGCATTTCAGCATTGATTTCACCCGCCAGTTCCACAAATCTTGCCTTGTAATCGAGAAGTCTCAGTTTCCACGACAGGTATTGGGGGTCAACGGGAATACAGTGACCACCTGTTCCCGGTCCCGGATAGAAAGGCATAAAACCGAACGGCTTCGTACTGGCTTTTTCGATAACTTCCCAGACGTTGATATCAAGTTTTTCACACATTATCGCCATTTCGTTGATGAGGGCAATATTGACACTCCGGAACGTGTTTTCAAGCAGTTTTACCATCTCTGCAGTTTGAGTGGATGAAGTCGTATGAACTTCTTCAACAATTGTACAAAATAATTTTCTTGATATCCCGGTACATGCTGCCGTTATGCCGCCAACGACTCTTGGAATGTTTTTTGTTGTATACTCTTTGCTGCCCGGATCAAACCGTTCGGGAGAATATGCCAGGAAAAAATCCTTGCCGCATTTTAGACCGCCTTCTTCCAGGTTCGGCAAGACCAGATCATGCGTAGTTCCGGGGTATGTTGTGCTTTGCAGGACTACCAACATACCTTGTTTCAAATTTTTCTTTATTTGTCCGATAACCTCCAAAATATATGAAATATCGGGATCTTTGGTTTTATTTAAGGGTGTTGGAACGCAAATGATGATGCAATCGAGATTCCTCGGAATAGTACCACGTTTTGCAAATTTCAGTCTTCCGGAATTCATTGCGCGTTTGACGCTTTTCGAAGGTATGTCCAGTACATAGGACCGGCTGCGCATCAAACTGTCTATCTTTTTTAGGTCGGTGTCGACGCCAAAAACCGTGAACCCGCTTTCGACAAACTCGAGCGCCAAAGGTAAGCCGGTACGTCCAAGACCGACTACTCCTATTTTTGCAACGCGATCCGATATTTTTTTATCTAATCCCCGCATTTTGTCTGATACATTTACCTATTTACTGATTCTCAGCCCATTGTTCTTCAGGAACATCTCTCAAATACTTTGCCGGAGAACCCATGACAAGAGTCTTTTTTTCAACGTTCATTGTTACAACCGATCCGGCGGCAACAACCCCCTCTTCCCCGATTTCGATTCCCGGCAGAATTACCGCTCCGACACCTATCCTTCCCCCGTTTTTAACAGTGACGCCTTTATAATGTTTAAATCTTTCTTTTGTCCTGCCCAGATAATTATCATTGGATGTCATGACCATCGGTGCGATAAAGCAATCATTTCCCACCTCGGAATAGGCAGTGATATAACAACCGGTTTCGAGTTTTGTCCGGCATCCAATATTCGTGTCGTTTTCAATGGTTACCGATCTTCCTACGATGGTCTCTTCTCCAATCGTGACTCTTTCCCTGACGGCGGCTGAATCGGCTATCAGCACAGATTTTTCAATTTTTGTCTGGTTGTAGATTATGACATGTGCGCCGATCTGCACATCTTTTGCAATTTGTGCAACAGTTTTCCTATCGCTTTGAAGCCGCTTGGCGCTCCTTTTCCCGCTGATAGGGGGCTTTCCAATAATCGTATGGTCCTGCACATTTACACTGTCGCCAATAGTTGTTCCGGGATAGATGACGACATGATTATCTATAGCGCAATTTTTACCGATGCTGACGTTATTAGCAATTACACAAAATTTCCCGATTTTTGTGTTTTTACCGATTCTTGCGGTAGAATCTACGAACGATTCAATGTAATCAGTTTTCTTCATTGCGTACTTTTGACCGCCAATGATTTAATAAATCTTCAAGTGTGTTTTTGATCGGTATTTGCGGTTTCCATCCGGTCTGTTTACGCAGTTTCGTATTGTCCCCCAGGAGCTTCGGGTTATCCGCCTGTCTCATACGCGATGGATCCTCCAAAATCCCGATAGAAACATTCGACATCTCAAGCAATAGATCAAGCATTTCTCTTATTGAATACGCATGACCGGAGCAGACATTATAAGCTTCACCCGGCTGACCTTTCTCCATGAGCAAAGTATACGCTCTCACCACATCTCTTACATCGGTAAAATCTCTCCAAACATTTAGATTGCCGACCTTCAAAACAGGTTCCTCGAGTCCCGATTCTATCCTTGCGATCTGACGAGCAAAACTCGGCATCACAAATGTTGTCGATTGTCCTGTTCCGATATGGTTGAAGGATCGTGCTCTGATAATGTCCAGGTCATGATTCGCTGAATATATATTTGCAAGAAAATCGACCCCCGCTTTGCTTACCGAATAAGGGTTAAGAGGTTCCATGGGCGAATTTTCGTCGATGGATTCACCATCTACCGGGCATTTGTATATATCTGCAGACAGCACAAGCAGTAGTTTAGGTCTGTTTTTGAGTTCACTTAACGCTATTTCAACAAGATTAATGGTCCCCATGAGATTGATCTTATAGGTCTCTACGGGTTTTTCTAATGAAACAGCAACAGAACTCTGGGCGGCGAGGTGATAAATATGATCCGGTTTTTTTTCTGCCAGGAAATCCCGGAACGATTGGTAATCAAGAATATCAATCTCTGCCGATTCATCTAACATTCCTGCTATATCCGGGTGAATTTTTTCGTTTGAAACTCCACATATCTCCAGGTCATCAGGAGCATTTGAGCGAAGCTCCTTTACAAGATAATTACCGACAAATCCCCCCGAACCGGTAATAATAACAACCATTATCGAGTTCTCCCGTTGCTCACCGGGACCGCCAATGATTCAAAATGTCTTCCAGTGTTTGATCGAATTCGAAATCCCGGCTCCATCCCGTTGCAGACACGAAGCGCGTGTTGTCCCCCTGCAGAACCGGAACATCCGACGGACGCATTTTATCCGGGTTTTGTTCAATGTCTATCTTGACGGCGCTTTTTTCGAGCAGCATTGACAAAACATCCTTAATGTACACCGAATTACCCGAACATATATTGTAAACTTCTCCCGGCTCACACTTTTCAGTCGACAGCCAATAAGCACGGACAATATCCCGAACGTCGGTAAAATCCCGGCGGGCTTCCAGGTTTCCGACACGTATTACCGGATCGGTTTTATTTTTTTCAATATCTACAATTTGCTTGGCAAAATCGGAACATACAAAGACCGGGGCGCGTCTTGGACCGGTATGATTGAAACCTCTGGTACGTATTATTCTCATCCCGAAACTCTTAAAATATTGATACCCAAGCATGTCCTGACCTACTTTGCTGACAGCATAAGGACTTAACGGGCGAAGTGGGTTTGTTTCCTTTATAGGAAGCTCATCTTCATGCACCATACCATATTCTTCACTCGAGCACGCTATCTGGATGATTGGATCGAGCTTTAGTTTTTTGACCGCTTCAAAAATATTGAGTTGTCCAATGATATTTGTTGTAAGCGATTCTGTCGGAGCATTCCAGGATGTAGGTACAAAGCTCTGCGCAGCAAGATGATAGATTCTATCTGGTTTAACCGTGTCTATCATGTCGCGCACCGAAAAGGCGTCTCTCAAATCGCACTCATGGAATTCGACCTTATCCATG
>JADFON010000200.1 GCA_022562855.1 Candidatus Zhuqueibacterota bacterium
CCAACGTTATTAAACCTGAGGTATCAGTCATCACGCTGATTGATTACGACCATATGCATATTCTAGGCCGCACGCTTCCAGAGATTGCGCGAGAAAAGGCTGGCATATTTAAGAGTGAAGTCCCAGCCCTATCTACAGAACAGTCTTCAGAGATAGAAGAAATCTTGCGCCAAGAAGCAGCGAAGGCTAACACTACACTGCGCATGATTAACAAAGACATTGAGTTCAGTAGCAGATTCGGAGCTGCTGAATCGCTTGGTCCACACACTAGGATTTGTGTTCTATCAGGCAACAGTCAATTCATGCACCTTCCTGTTCCACTTCCAGGTGAGCATCAAGCATTGAACTGTGCACTTGCGCTTGCAACAATTGATGCACTAAAGAGTTCGGGATTCGAATTTCCTGAAGTCGCTTTGTACGAAGGATTGGCTGCAACTAAAACGCCCGGGCGAATGGAGATTGCCTGGGAGCAACCGCGCATTCTGTTGGATGGCGCGCACAATCCCGGCGCTCTTGGAGCGTTAATGCGTTGTGTAGGCGCGTATACGCCTTACGATTCTATGATTTGTGTGTTTGGTTGCTGCGAAGATAAAGATATCCCATCAATGCTCGATAAGCTCGCACTAGGTGCTGACAAGATCATTTTCACACGAGCTAAGAATACTCCACGTGCGGCAGACCCGGATGAATTGCAAAAAGTGTTCGCTCCCCTGGGGTTTGACATAGGTTCACAGACTGCTGAGGAAATCGCTGTGAGTATTGTGGCGGAATTGATCAACGTTCGCCATAGGAACGATGGTAATCCTGTTCGACATTTTAAAGACAAGATGAATTACTACTTCGAGAGAATCAATGCCAAAACAGGTGCGGACTCACAATAAAAAATGAAATCTATTAAGGAGATCGCTATGAAATCTGAAACATCAAAAATTATGAGACTTTATGATTCGAAAGGAAAAATAATTATTCCCATTTTAATTATGACCGCACTGTTGTTTGTGGCTTCCGATGTAGATCGCAGTCTTGTGCCCGCTTCGATTCGAAACCCGATATTAGAAGAATACTCCGGTGAACAGGCGCTTCGACATATAGAAATGTTGGCAAATAATAGAAACAGGCAGGCGGATGAGTATCTCGATAAATTTTTTGAAACCCGGTATCTCATGGAAATGGCTGAACAATATGGTCTTTCGGATGTCAAGGTGGACTATTTCCCTTCGGGCGAAATCTGGGATGCGGAAGAGGCGGAATTGTGGCTTATTGAGCCGGTCCGGAAAAAGATAGCAAGCCTGACTCAGGTTCCCGCGGCTCTTGCCTCAGGCAGTCTTTCCACAGACATTGAGAGTGAAGTAATCTATGTAGGCGCGGGGCGCGATGTGGATTATGCCGGTAAAGATGTTACGGGCAAGATAGTAATGGGAAGCGGATCTATGGGATCAGTATTTAATGCCTCTGTGCTTCAAAGAGGCGCCGCGGGGGCGCTGGGCAATAGTGATTACAGCACACGTCCGGGCGCAAGTCTTGACCAATTGAGCTGGCAAAGGGTCAATCCCGATGGAAGAGGATTCGGATTTGTCCTGTCGAGACGTCAACACGACGATATACGGAAGTATTTCGACAGGGGACAGCGAGTTGTGATGAAAGCCCTTGTAAAAACCCGTACCTACCCCTACAAAATGAATGTCACATCAGCTTCAATCCCCGGTTCCGACCCGGATGCAGGTGAACTGATATTTGTGGCGCATGCCTTTGAGCGGATAGGGACACCGGGTGCAAACGACAATTCATCGGGTGTGGCAACGATTCTTGAAATCGGGAGAACTCTTGCTACCCTCATAAAACGCGGTGAACTTCCGCAACCGAAAAGGACACTGCGATTCCTCTGGATTCCGGAAATTTCAGGCTCGCGTGCGTTTATGTATAAGTACCCGGAACTCGAAGACAAGCTTTTGGTGGCTATGAATTATGATATGACAGGTCCCGACCTTGAAGAGACAGACACCTATTTACGGATGAAGATGACCCCGGATTCACGCCCGCATTTTATCAATGATCTCATTGCGAACTTACTTCGGTTTACCGATCAGACGAACATTACAACCCAATGGGGTAACAACGGTCCATTTAATTACCGGCTTGTTCCTTTTATTGCCGGAAGCGACCATACCGTATTTCTAAATGCCGGGATAGCCGCGATGCAGTTTAATCACTGGAGTGATAATTTCTATCATACCAGTGAAGACCGTTCGATCCATTCAGATCCGACGGAGATCAAACGCGTCGGTTTTATGGGAGCCGCAGCATTTTATTATCTTGCGAATGCAGGTTCTGAAGAAGCAAAAGATCTTGCCTGGGAGAGCGCTGCAAACAGTGATATGAGAATGACGGAAGTGACCCGTCAAAGCGTGCAATTGCTGGGAGATGACCCAAATACAATTCATCAACAGTATTTTTCCGCACAAAACAAAATTACATGGGCATTTAACCGGGCAAAAGGAACCTTGGAATCCGTCCTCGACTTGTCGGATGATAAGGAGGCAGAAAGTCTTGTTGAATCTTTAATAGAAAGTTTAGAGAAGAGTTGGGAAAATAATGCCGAACGCCTCGAACTAATGTATGAAAAAAAATGCGACGAACTTGGTGTCAATACCCAAAGAGAGAGATTGACATCTGAGCAAGAAGAACTCAACAAAATGGTCCCCCGGTATCTATATAATTATTATACGGATGAATATCGCACTGCAGCCGGTCGTTTAAACCAGTTTATTCCGCAGGGTTCACCGCGATTGACCGGGTTGTCGCGATCGGAAGTACCGAACTTCGTGAACGGTGAACGGAGTATCCTCGATATTTACAATGCTGTCAGGGCTGAGTATGGCAACGTAACGACAAATAACGCCGAATGGAAGTTTGCATACGTTATTACACCGGAATCACCGGATATCAATATTGAAGCCGTAAGGATTTATATAAGGGCAATGGAGCAGGCAGGTCTGGTCGAAATCACAAGAAGGTAAAAATTCCGGCAGATTTGGTTCAACGATCGTGCACTTAGAATTACCCCTGCAATTCTGTAAAGTTCGGAATTTTTTTTAGATTCTTTATTTGAAGAAGCAAAATGAGGTTGTAGAATCACAGGTTTTCATCTTGAAATAAATACAAATACTTAGTACATTAGTGGGATTTTGCAATTAGCCGCCTAATAGCCGGTACAAACAGAGACCAGAGATATAGATGCCAAAATCCCGGACAGATAATCATTCCGACACCGCTGCATTTCTAAGAGATAAATTCTTCGAACATAATCCGGTTCGAAGCCACCGTTTATCCAATGGTCTAAAAGTCCTCACCTATGAAAATCATTCCCTGCCCGTTGTCAGTATGTATACCTTTTACTCGGTTGGTTCGCGTAATGAACGACCGGGAATAACAGGTATTTCACACCTTCTGGAACACATGATGTTTAACGGATCCAAGAAGTTCGGACCTAAGGAGTTTGACAGGATCCTTGAATCCGGAGGTGGGCATTCTAATGCTTATACTTCCCGCGATTTAACAGTTTATTACGAGGATTTTGCTTCTCATCTTCTTGAAACGGTCATCGAACTTGACTCTGACCGGATGGGTTGGCTTAGTTTGTCAGAAGAAATTCTTTCTTCGGAATCCGATGTTGTGAAAGAAGAACGGCGGATGCGAACCGACAATTCAGTTTACGGCAGGCTTGAGGAAGAATTATATTCTGCGAGCTTTCAATGTCACCCGTACAGGTGGCCCATAATAGGGTGGATGTCGGATATCGAGAACATTTCGTTAAGCGATTGCAGAGAGTATTACAAAAAATATTATGCTCCAAACAATGCCATACTTGTATTAGCAGGAGATTTCCAGAGAGACGATGCGCTGAAAATAATAGAAAAGCATTATGGAAATATCCCGGCAGGGACTGCACCGGATACCCCAAGTACAATTGAACCTCCCCAAAATGGAGAAAAGCGCATAAAATTCAAAAAAAAAGCTGAGATGGATAATTTCGTAGTGGGTTACCATGCGCCGGCAATCGGACACAAAGACCTCTACGTTTTTGACGTAATCCAGACTATTCTTTCCGATGGGGAGAGTTCGATTCTGCATAACATTATGGTACGAAAAAAAGAGATGGCGGCTTAGGTGGACAGCTATTTTACCTGGCATATCAATCCCGGTCTTTTTGAAATAGTTGTTCAAATGAATCCCGGATACTCATCATTGGATGGGGAAAAATTTCTGGATAAGGTACTGGCAGAATTATCAGGTAGAAAACTAAAACAGAAAGATGTCAACAGGGCGGTCAACATATTGGAAACAGATTTTATTAAAGGATTCCAGACTAACAACGGGTGCGCTCACAGTTTAGGCTTGTGGGAGGTTCTATTTGGAGATTATTCAAAACTTACAAATGTATTGGAAGAGTATAGAAATGTTACCCTTGAAGATGTCATTCGAGTATTTTCAGAATATTTTACACCTGATAAAAAAACTGTTGTCTGGTTGGATATCGAATCAGATTCTTCTTGATATTGATAACTACGTATCGATAATTGATACCAAATAATGAATAACAATCCAAAGAAAACGATCGTCAGCATACCGCCGTATGAGATATTTCGCATAACTGACCAGTTAGAGGTCTTAGTTATGGAAAACCGGGTCCTCCCCTTAGCTGCATTTCGACTTGTTATTTGGGGAGGATGTGCAAGTGATCCTGCGGGCAAAGAGGGATTAACCCG
>JADFON010000201.1 GCA_022562855.1 Candidatus Zhuqueibacterota bacterium
GTTGACCGGGTAATTTCCGGTAAAGCCGTTTATGAAGGTACAATCAGAATAGAGGATTATGCCTGATGCTCGCTAAACGAATCATACCTTGCCTTGATGTCAACAACGGACGGGTCGTTAAAGGCATTAAGTTCAAAGGTTTAAAAGACGCCGGCGAACCGGTAATCCAGGCTAAGTTTTATGACAGCGAAGGTGCGGATGAACTTGTTTTTCTTGATATTACCGCGTCGTTGGAAAAGAGAAAGACTGTTATCGAGTTAGCCCGAAACGTTGCAAAAGAGATATTTATTCCTTTCACCATCGGGGGCGGCATAAGGACTGTGGAGGATATCAGGGAAATCTTGCGTCAGGGGGCGGACAAAATTTCAATAAATACAATAGCGCTGCTAAATCCCGGGATTATTGACGAGAGCGCCCGTCTTTTTGGCTCTCAATGTATTGTAGTCGCTGTAGACGCCAAAAGAACGAAAAGAGGATTTACAATATATTCGCACGGGGGACGACGTGATATGCAGAGAGACGCAATCGAATGGGTAAAAGAAGCGGAAAGCAGGGGCGCAGGTGAAATATTGCTCACAAGCATGGATACTGATGGAGTCAGAACAGGTTTCGATCTTGAGCTGACGAAACTTGTCAGTGAAGCTGTTTCAATACCCGTTATTGCCTCAGGCGGTGGAGGAGAACCGGTACATTTTTTTGACGCAATCGTTGAGGGCAGGGCGGACGCCGTCCTGGCGGCTTCGGTTTTTCATTACCGGTATCTTACAATACAACAAATCAAACAATATTTGCATAAAAAACAAGTACCGGTGAGGTTACAATAAATGGATAGTATCGAAACAGTGAAATTCGATGAAAAAGGACTTGTGCCTGCTATTATGCAGGATTACGATAGCGGTGAAGTCCTCATGCTGGCGTATATGAACAAAGAGAGTCTGAAATTGACGATGGAAACCGGTCGTACCTGTTTTTACTCACGTTCCCGTCAAAAACTCTGGATAAAAGGAGAAACAAGCGGGAATTTCCAAACAGTCAGGGAAATATATTTTGACTGTGACAATGATGCGCTGCTCATAAAAATCGAACAAAAAGGAGCCGCCTGTCACACCGGTAAACGTTCCTGCTTTTTCAAATCCGCAGGTATTTGAAATCGTTAGAGAATTTATTTGGATTTTTGAGATTTGTTTACACTTACCTATTTGAAATCGAAAACAACATCTGTATATTGATTCATATTTATTTAAAATCTACAACAAAAAATTGTGAAACAATCTAAACTTGAAATAAAGAGAATTGACGATTACCGGTGGGAGCTTCCCAAACAAGGAGGGATGCGTGTTCCCGGAAAAATATTTGCCGACAAACGGTTGATGGACGATATCCATCTTGGTCAGTCAATACAGCAGGTTGCAAATGTCGCCCATCTGCCCGGGATTCTGTCCGCATCGCTTGCAATGCCGGATATTCACTGGGGATACGGTTTTCCCATTGGAGGCGTTGCGGCGATGGATGCGGAAGAAGGTGTAATCTCACCGGGTGGCGTCGGATACGATATAAATTGCGGTGTCAGGTTTATAAGGACTTCTATTACGCGAAAAGAGATAATGCCAAAAATACGGGAGTTGGTGAATAGTTTATATAATGCAATTCCAACCGGCGTTGGCTCCTCAAGCTCTTTGAAGTTGACAATCCCGGAGGAAAAGCGGCTCCTGACAAGCGGGGCTGAGTGGGCGGTAGAAAGGGGATTCGGAACCGGATCCGACCTTGAAAGGATCGAAGAAAACGGGAGATTAAAAAGCGCCGACCCCTCGGTATTGAGCAAGCGCGCTCTTGAGCGCGGAGCTTCACAAATCGGGACACTCGGTAGTGGAAATCATTTTCTCGAAATCGGATATATCGATGAGATATACGATGAAAAAATCGCGGACACGCTTGGTCTGCAATTAGATAACGTCAGCGTTATCATTCACACCGGTTCACGCGGGTTCGGTTACCAGGTTTGTGATGATAATCTGAAAGTGATGATGAATTGTGTCAGGAAATATGGGATTGAACTGCCCGACAGGCAATTGGCTTGCACACCGATAAAATCGGATGAGGGAAGGAGTTATTTCGCTGCAATGTCATCGGCGGCTAATTACGCATGGGCGAATAGACAAGTTATTATGCACTGGACAAAAAAGACGTTTTACAAAGTCCTGAACGCTTCCCCGCAGGCGCTTCAAATGAACCTTGTATACGACCTTTGCCACAATATAGCGAAATTTGAGGAGTATGAGATAAATGGGAAGATGAGAAAAGTGTGCGTTCACCGAAAAGGCGCCACCCGCGCATTACCGCCCGGTCATCCAAATACCCCCGATGTTTATAAATCAGTCGGTCAACCGGTGCTTATTCCGGGTGATATGGGAAGATATTCGTACGTGTTGATAGGTACGGAGCAGGCTGTAAAAGAGACATTCGGTTCGACATGCCATGGCGCCGGACGACAGCTAAGCCGGAGACAGGCTGTGAAAGCATGTAAAGGGCGAAACATTTATAAGGAACTCGAAGAGCAAGGGATAATTGTACAATCGCACGGCAGACGTACCGTTCTCGAAGAAATCCCGGAAGCTTACAAGGATGTAAAGAACGTTGTTGATGTTGTGCATAATGCCGGCATTTCAAAAAAAGTAGCCCGCCACCGTCCGCTCGGTGTGATTAAAGGGTAAGAGTTTTTATATCCGCTTTTTATTTAAGGCGTCCGCAAACACAAGAGCCGGTATTATCATTTTTGGGAAGTTTAATTCTATTTTATGAGTATCCTGCTATTTGAATTCCAGAATTTCTTATAATTTTAAGTATAAAAAAGGATACGGATATCTTAAATTTATCTTTGGCATATAATTTGCATTTTTCTGTTTCGAAAGGAAAATGAATTGCTGCATGTTCAGGTGAGCACAACATATGATTGGATTATTTGCTTGAAAAAGGGCTGCTTTATTAATATATTGACTAAGATACTAACATGAAAATTACAATTGTTCAATTGTTTGAAAACATAAATTGTAAAGGTCAATAACTATGAAAAAAAATACAAAGTTTGGTATCGGGATTTCGGTGATTGTTTTAACCATAATATATCTCGGCATTAGCGGTATTCAGCAAGACCTGTCTTATTACATGACCGTGGATGAATTTCTGATTGAAATAAGCAAACCGAACGTTCAGGCATACGACAAAACATACAGGATTGCCGGTCAGGTAGTTATGGGTTCGATTGACAGAGACAGAAGCCCGATGACATTTGAAATCAACAACAATGACAAAACGATTACGGTCGCTTATATAGGTACCAGTCCAATTCCGGATACGTTCCAGGATCATGCTCTCGCTGTAATAGCTGGAAAAATGTCATCTTCCGGTGTTTTTCAAGGGGATAAGATCCAGGCGAAATGTGCATCAAAATATGAAGCGATGACTGAAATCGATCAAACCAAATATTAGGATTCTCTAATTGAACAACACCTGAAAGTTTTTTGAGTGAATACAATAATCCAACCAATCCGGGCGAACCCATTCGGTTTGCTCTTTTTATATAGTGGTAAATCGCGCAGCACCAAATATAAAGGACGGCACACATGGGAACAATAGGAAATTTTGCGTTAATTTTAGCGTTTTCCCTGTCTATATATACAATATTTGCATCGGTAATCGGCGCCAGGATCCGCCGCAATGATTTGATAATTAGCGCCGAACGGAGCCTGGTTACAAGTTGTGTTATGGTCGGAGTGGCATCTCTTTCGCTTATTTCGCTGCTCATGACGAGTGATTTCAGCAATGTCTACGTGACGAACTATTCGAGCAGCACCCTTACCGTTTTTTATAAATTTGCCGGTTTTTGGGCGGGTCAGGCGGGGTCATTGCTTTTTTGGCTGTTAATATTGAGCATTATCTCGACTATCGCTGTACTGCAAAACAAAAACAAAAACAGGGAACTGATGCCCTATGTGATGGCGACGATGAGCGTCATTACACTCTTTTTTATATTTTTGAGTTTATTTGTAACAAACCCGTTTGATCAATGGGTGAGCACAAGTGCAACGGGCGCCTCTGTGTTTACAGCAGGCGATGGCAAAGGTTTGAATCCTCTGCTGCAGCATTGGGCAATGGTTATCCATCCGCCTGTTCTTTTTGTTGGATATTCCGGATTCATGGTGCCGTTTGCATTTGCGATAGCTGCGCTCATCACCGGAAAACTAAATCCCGATTGGATAAAAACCACAAGACGATGGACTATCTTCACGTGGATGGTATTGACCACCGGCGTCCTGCTTGGCGCTAAATGGGCATACGTTGAACTTGGCTGGGGTGGATACTGGGCATGGGACCCTGTCGAAAATGCGTCGCTATTACCCTGGTTAACAGGAACCGCCTATCTCCATTCTGTGATAATCCAGGAAAAAAGGGGAATGCTGAAAGTCTGGAACATGGCGCTGGTAATAACGACGTTTACTCTGTGCATTTTCGGGACGTTTTTGACGCGAAGCGGCATTGTATCTTCAGTACATAATTTTGCGCAGTCCAGTATTGGTCCTGATTTCCTTTCATCCTTGATCGGTCCGATGATTACGTCAGAGGAAATCGGCCTTGAAGCAGCTCTGACCTCGTATGCTACCCATAAATCAGATGAGTTGCGGGCTATGTACAGTGAAGTTCCGGCCTATCTCCGAGATCTGATACATCACCTGACGAATAGTTATTTGA
>JADFON010000202.1 GCA_022562855.1 Candidatus Zhuqueibacterota bacterium
CATATGAATTGAATATTTTTCCGGTTAATATAAGAAAAATGCTTCAAAAAACCAATATGAACTATGTGCTTTTGCGGAAAAACGGGTAATAAAAAAGACTCCAGAGGAGCCTTGATTTCTCAATAAACAGAACAAAACTTGTTTTTTATAAGGAAATATATGTAATAATCATAAAATAAGTCTTACTTAACAATCACCATCTTCATTGTCCGGACAAAACTGCCTGCCTTTATCCGGTATAAATAAACTCCGGGTGAGACCGTTATACCATATTCGTTTCTCCCATCCCATCTTTCAGAATAATATCCGGCGGTCAGCTCCTTGTTTACAAGTGTTCTCACTTCCTGACCGAGTATATTAAATATTTTTATGATCACATATGAGGAATTAGGAATTTGATACATAATGGTCGTTTCGGGATTAAACGGGTTCGGGTAGTTCTGTTTCAATTCATAAAATGCCGGAATATTGGCACGGTCATTATCCAATACGCCGGAAGAAAAATCAATGTCATTTATTTCCAACTTGTTTATCGTAAGAAGGTCTGAATTAATATCACCGGTCCGGTTTTTGAGCGAGAACCTGACTTTCATAATATTACCAGCTATATCAACTGCCGGTACGCCAGTCATTGCCAATTTCAAATTACCGTCATCGATATTTTCTACCCGGATATACCGGATATATCTCTCGCTGACATAAACGCCCTCAAAGGAAAGGCGGGTTTTATCGAAATCAAGGTCAAGATAAATCGAAGAAATTGATTTTGCAGACTCGGCATCGATTTGTAGAGTCAATTCCCCTTTCTCGTTATCTACAAGCACCGACCTTGTAATACGGTTTTTTGTTTCATCAAAATTGACAGACACTTTTGAAGTGAGGCTGTCTTCAACCGGAAATGAAGAAATAAGATTTGCCGCACGTAACAATATGAAAAAAGCATCAAGCGCCGTTACAGACCCGTTAAATGTTACATCAGCTTTTTCGCTGCGACCTGTAGAAAATGTTTCCAAACCAACCACATTCTGAAGAACTAAAGAGGCATCAAACGATGTAATAGAATTATTCCCGGATACATCTCCATACCTGGGATGCACTATAAAAGTCGTCGAGGTCTTGTCTATCGCCGGCGTACCCTCATTCAGAAAAGCTTCTGTAACCTGAATCGTAGAAGTGTCCCTTCTCGCATCATCGTCAACCTCAAATACTAAGTTCATCACTTTGTTTGTCCCTTTTAGGGTATCTTCAACAACAGCCGCTATCTTCAATTCACCCAACGAGGCATTACTGAATAGGGTTACGGAGTTTCCGAATCCGGTAGTGTCCACGAATAGAAAGTTCAATTGAAGAGAATCGTAAGAAATCGTATATTGAAAACTCGTGACTCCCGAATTGCTGAAATTTCCAAAGAACGTCAACGGAATCGTGAGGGTATCGCCGTTGGTGAGTATACTGTCTATCGTTCCTAACGAGAGAGCTAAATTTGGAGTGGTAACGCTTACTTGCGTACTTAAAGAGTCACTTTCCTGCCCGACGCTGTCTACGGCGGACAACCTGTAAAAATAGGTTGTAGTCGGCAGAACAGTGTCGTCAGCAAAGGTAGTATTCTCTTTTGAAACCCGCCCTACAACATCGTTAACCGTAGCCGTAAACCCGTCTGAAGTGCTTCGGTAAATCGTATAGTAGCTGAGATCGGGTTCAATATTTGCATCCCAGTTTAAATCCACCTGCGACGCTTGAACATCTGCAGCAAGATTCAACGGCTGCCACGGAGGTGGATTATACTCTTCATTAACGGCAAAATTGGTTGTACCGTCATAGCCGCCAATAGCGTATAGTTTTATGTCATTAACTACAGCCGTTGCAAATTCACTTCTTGCCGTAAACATTGAATCCCCGGTGGTCCAGATATCGGTTGCAGGATCATAAATTTCTACAATATTAAAATAACCTGCATCATCTTCTCCGCCTATCGCATATATTCTGCCGGCAATAGTATTTGCAGAGAGATTTCTTCTCGGCGTCGGCATCGAAGTTTTTGTCGTCCACGTGTCGGTTGAAGGATCATATTCTTCGACTGTCGATAAGACGGTCCCATTGTCCCCGCCAATAGCATAGATCTTATCGTTTACAGCCGCCGCCGCGAGTCCCCAGCGCAACGTAGGCATAACGGTTCTCGTTGTCCAGGTATTGGTCAATGGGTCGTACTCTTCAATATCGTCTCTGACGGCATTATTATTCCGGCGTCCTCCGATAGCATATAATTTATCGGCAACAACCACAGCGGCGAGGTCTCTTCTTATGCTTGTCATCGAGGTCAACGTCTCCCACGTGTCAGTCGTAGCTTTATACGCTTCTAAGCGGTCCAACCGGGTATTGCCGTCACGCCCTCCAATGATAAAAAACCTGTCAGTGATTACAGCCCCCGCAAAATCTTCCCTGTCGGTTAGCATCGAAGTTTTTATCGTCAGGGAATCTCCTGCCGGATCATATTCTTCTAATTCAAGAGTGAATTGATTATTCTGATTGCCGATTCTTCCACCAACAATATAGATTCTACCTCCAAGAACTCCCGCCACAGGCTCTCTACGTCCGGTCGTAATGGGCGTCTTTGTCTGCCATGGATACGACTGCAGGGCAACCGGCGTTGCAGTTGCCTCGTTACTGAAACCGCTGTAATTAAAGAGTGAATCTACTGCGGCGATCCTGTAGTAATAAGTCTGTCCGTTTACGACGTCGTTATCTGTGTAGGTAGTATCAGGTTGAATTACAATAGTGATAGAATCGGATGAAGCAGGAGAAAATCCGTTGGTTATACTTCGATAAATTACATACATCAGCAAATCAGGGTCCGTAATCCGGTCCCATACAAGATCAATCTGACCATTCCCTGCTGAGGCAATCAGATTTACCGGATCTGCGGGGGGAGTCGGGTCAAATGCCGTTGCAGAGGCTTCGTTGCTGAAGTTACTTTCCTGGTTAAAACTATCCAAAGCGGAAAGTACATAATAATAAGTTATATCAGGTGTTACCGTACTGTCAATGTGTGTTGTCGTTGGAGGAAATATTCTTGTAAGCGAATCTCCCGGAGTCGGTGAAAAACCCTGGGAGGTACTTCTGTAGACCGTATATTGGAGAAGATCGGCTTCGGTATTCGTATCCCAATCCAATGTTATTATTCCACCGCCTCCGACTGCAATCAGATTTTGTGGGACAGCAGGCGCAGTAGAATCAAATGGTGCATTCGACGCCTGGAGACTAAAACTGCTTTCATTAGATGCAGTATCTACTGCCGAAATCCGGTAATAGAACGTCGAATCTACAATAATAGCTAAATCCCTGTAGGTTGTATCGGGAGCAGATACTAAAGTCAAGGAATCGGAAGAGTTTGGCGTAAACCCGTTTACCAAACTTCTATATACGATATAGTGATCAACATCTGCCTCGGTGTTTGCCGACCAGCTAACGTCCAGTAACCTCTCACCCGCAGTCACTGTTATATTTTGAGGCGCTGCCGGCGCTACCGTATCTATCGGGACGGCTGTAGCTTGGTTGCTAAAAGCGCTTTCGTTGCCCGACGAATCTAATGCCGAGACTTTGTAATGATACACAATGCCAACGGTTACGGTCGAATCAAGAAAGACGGTGTCTGCCGGAGATATAACACTTAAAGAGTCGGAGCTTGAAGGTGAAAATCCATTTGTCAGACTTCTATAAAGGTTATAGCGTAACAGATCCGGTTCTGTGGATAAGTTCCAGGTAAGCTGAACGCTTTCGTTCTTCCCGGTTGCTATCAAATTCTGAGGGGCAGCAGGAGCACTTGTATCGACAGGAGTTGCTGATACTTCACTTGTGAACCCGCTTTCATTCAACGAACTGTCTACCGCAGAAAGTATATAAAAATATGTTGCTCCATTTGTCAAATTGCTATCTATAAAGGTTGAATCCGGTTTCAATATTCTCGTGAGCGAATCACCTGATGTTGGAGAAAAACCTGTGCTCAAGTTCCGGTAAACAATGTACTGCTTCAAATCCGCTTCCGAGTTTGCGCTCCAACTCAGATTGATATTTTTGTCGTCGGGCTGTGCAATGAAATTCTGCGGTGTAGCAGGCGTAATTGTATCGCGAGGAAAAGCGCTCACTTCGGAGCTAAATACGCTCACATTGAAATTGGTGTCTATTACAGACAGTTTGTAAAAATAGAAAGTGTTATTTAAAACAGAAGAATCGGTAAATGTTGTATCCGGCGACAATGTCCGCCCGATTGAATCGGAAGGACCGGGAGTAAATCCGCTTGATAAGCTCCTGAATATAGCGTATTGAAAAATATCAGTATCAGCATTTTGGTCCCAAATAAGATCAACAAAACCGTCGCCCCCCGTAGCAACTATTCCCGAAGGAGATAAAGGCTGCGCTGCAACAAAAACTTCACCGGAGGAAATTATTGAAGAGTTTTGACCGCCAAAAACATATATGCTGTCACTTACGACAGCCGATGCAAACGACTCTCTTGCAGTGGTCATTGCATCTGTTTGTGCCCATTCATCTGTCAGAAAGTCATATACTTCGACAAAATTTGTGGCGATTCCAAAGTATCCGCCCATCGCGAACAGTTTACCTTCTGAAACCTGAACTTCGAGATGTCTTTTAGCAAACGGCATGGACGCCTTAGCAGCCCATGTATCGGAACCAGGATCATATTCTTCCATT
>JADFON010000203.1 GCA_022562855.1 Candidatus Zhuqueibacterota bacterium
AAAGTTATCACCCCCCGGTTCGGCTTCAAATCCAATAAATCGGTTACCTATATCGTAAACGACATCTCCATCCGCATTTGTCATACGGCTTACTACAATTTCCAATTTCACCTCTTCACCTTCTGGAATCCACATATTATAGGTCGTATCATACCCAACTTCTTCAACCAAATCGGCAAATTTAAATACGGTCATCCGGTTATTAATACTATACACGACATTATTGCCGATAGTTGTTATAAACGTGTCTCCCGGAATAGGAGAGACATCCTGGTATTTGATTGTAAATATTTCCTGCCAACTCCAATAAATAAAAATTGTAAATCCTGCGACGCCGATTATTCCTCTCAGGATGGATTTTACCGTATTCATGTTTGCTGCAGATTTGTCCTTTTCAAGAATCTCATCTTGATAAATAAGCCGCTGTCTATTAAGCCGTTCCATATCTACTTCATCGGGGCATCCGGGAACATCAAGTGGAATATCCGGTTTGCGTTCAATCGCCCCGGCGGCAGACAACCGCTGCTTCAAACCGTCAAAATCGAACGTTTCGCTGTAAATTTTATATTCATTATATTGTAATCCTTCGATCAATTCAACAGTAATTGCTTTGGTTTTATATTCGGTCACCCCGTCATAAAGTTCATGGGACGGTATTTCTTCTAAATCCAGTTCGAAAATTGCAGGAACCAATGATGAAGGATCTTTTAATCCTGCAAGTTTATCGGCTTTTGAAGCAAACAATATGAAATCGTGATCCCACCGTACCGGCGATGGTGAAACTTTTGTTAAGGTTTCATCGGAAATTACTTTTGACAATCCATAAATTTTTCTTAGCAAGCTGAGAATCCCAAACGCAAACGATTGGAACCATATAACATAAAATACCGGGCTTTTATCATCATTTTTCCCGCCCCAAAAAATAACGTTTTCAAATTTTTGCATTGCAGTCATTGATTGATCCTTTATCAGTAGCAGAATTAGTTGTTCATAATTAAAGCAATAAAGGTAAAATTTTCTTCCGTGTTAGTCAAGTTGTTTTTTCTCTTGTATCAGTTAGAACTAACAAGCGCCGAACATTTTCTTGAAAAAATAAAAAATATAGTCTATGATGTCCGGATGGGTATATTTTTCATAACTTTTTGCCAGCAATTCAGCCGAAATTTTATCCACTGCGATTAATTTTTTTATTGTATTAGCAAGACTTATTTTCCCACAGCAATTAATTTTTTTTCCAAACGGGATTTTCATGTCGACAAGGAACTGAATCCCGGCATCCCCCCCATTTAGTCCCTGCTCAAACGACAGATGAAAAAAAGAATTTGAGAGATGTTTAAGATCGTAAATGTCATCGAGTATTATTGCGGTTTCAAGATCCTTGAATGATCTATCATCCCCTTCTGTCAATTGTACTACTTCCTTTGTTCTTTCGTCCTTTTCTTTCCTGCCATATGCCAATGGAATTACCTCCAAAACTCCATAAGCGCCGTCAAAATCCCTTATTTTAATAAAAGAATTAACCTGTTTTACTATTAAATCGTATAATTCCCTGTTATTGGGCAAATAGTGTTTTTTTGCCTTGGCGAATAATTTGTGCATTAGATAGAATTTGCATAATAATACGTGTACTCCTTCAATTTCGCTCTTATGGAAATTAAAAAGTTCAGATATATCTAAGGCAGTAAGAAGATTTTCTTCTCCTTTCGGGATGTCGTACTGACCATATGTTTCCGTTAAGTTTCGGAAAAATTTCCTGATTTTTTCTTCAGCTTTGTATTCGCCCGGGTTAAATTCAACAACAAATCGCTTCTTTATGTGCTTGGCTTTTCCACGGTCGTTCTTATATACCAGCTCAAGCATTTTCAGGGCGACGGTGTCTTGAACCAATTTCGGATCACAATCGTCTTTATATTTATCCGCTTCATAGAAGTCAGCTTCCGAAGCGTCTAATTTGCTCACATAATGCTCAAAAAGCTTTCCGGCAGGTTCTCGAATATACCTTTTGTCACCGTTTGCACCAAGATTACCGCAAACAGCATATGAAAATGCAATCTTGTAATGCTCCATGCTATTGCTGCTCTTGGCATTATTTAAAACAACTGAATAATATTCTTTTACAATTGGTTGAAACCCCGATTTGTCCCGTATTTCTTTTATTTTGTCTATCGCATCATTGTGCTTACCGCTCATCATAGCATCGAGAGCGGCTATTCGTTTTTTCCGGTCGGAATCATTCAGTACTTCTGCAATTTTTCTTGCTTCGGGAACCTTTTTATCCTGCTCCGCTTGATCGTATGATTTTTCTAATTTCTTTCTCGTATTATCATCCTTGAGCAGTTTATCGTAGGGACCTTCAGTAATGTTGTCTAACAAATGAAGAAGACCGGCATCGCTTTTGGTCTCTATTGCTTTGGAGAGAAGGTGCTCGAATTCCAGTAGAGCATCGGAAATCTTGTAGAAGTGGAGGAATTCAAATGCCGAACGGAACGCCTTGTCTTTTATCAATTGCTCATAAACACTTCCGGCTGATTTCATAAAAAAGTAGAAATCGGCATTTATTGCATCGTTTGGAATGTTGAAATATTTTATATACAAGTCCGCAGCGGTGAAATCAAGCGAAGCCTTGAAAATATCCATCATCAAATCAAGCCACACTTTATTTCGTACCGCATCACTGCTAATCCTATTTGCGGTTTTCTCCCGAAAATCTTTAAATTTTTCAAATTCTTTGTGAAGGCTGTCATCCGAGGTTACTTTAGCGTAGCTGTCGGAGAAGACAAAATTTATCTCCTTCACCATTGCATTACGATAATGGAGCATTTCGTGAGTATATTCCGGGATCGTACTGTGTTCAGCCCATCTAAACATAATTTGTAGTTGTTACAAAGATTTATGCATGCCGTAATTGTCTGAAACCGCTAATATTAGTTTATAGTAATCGAAAGTTTAAATGTTCCGCTTTTTAAAAGATAACCATTGAAGATAAGCATATAATATTTCCAATGAGCCGCTTTATTATACTTTGTAAATTGGGTTAATACTGTGATCCCGCGATTTCGCCGCCGTCAATGACAAAGTGCTGTCCTGTAATAAAATCAGCATCATCCGAAGCTAAGAAGGTAAAAAGCGCCGCGACTTCATCCGGCTTCCCAAGCCTGGCAAGAGGTATCCTTGATTCACATTCCCGCAGCAGTTCAGGGGTATATTCCGCTTCTTGCATTGGCGTCAATATATATCCGGGACATACGGCATTTACCCTAATTGTCGGAGCCAATTCCAGAGCCATAGATTTTGTAAGCTCGATTACCCCAGCCTTTGAAGCATTATAATCGGCATAATAGGGGTATCCTGTTAGTCCGTTTGTAGACCCCATATTTAATATTACTCCACCGCCCTGCTTTAGCATTCTCTTAGCCGCTTGCTGCGCCACAAAAAAAACCCCGTCAAGATTTGTTTTTATTACAGTATGCCATTCTTCCGGAGTAATATCCATAAAATTGTGCCGGATACTGATCCCCGCGTTATTTATGAGAATATCGATCCCGCCAAGTAACGTATCCAATTCTTCAAAAGCTCTTATTACATCACCGGCGTCGGATACATCGCAGTTTATTGTTCCTTCTAAACCGTCCAATTCCTTCATCAGCCGTTCATTAGCGGATTCATCCTTGTCAAAAACAGCGACTTTAGCATTTTTGCTGAGAAACCCTCTTGCCGTTTCCTTCCCGATACCGCTTGCCCCTCCTGTTATCAGAACTCTTTTGTTTTTGAGATTATTCACGCTTTCATCAGTGTATAATTTTGTATTGTTTCAACTTTGGAATCGGTCAAATCCTGAAAACGGCTTTTCTCCGGCATATTGGAAAAGTAAAACAGGTGAGTCGCACATGAGCAATCCGATGATCCGAATCCCCTGATTAAGGACTGACCGCCCTGTATTGACTGCAAGCATGAAGCCCACATATGTTCACGGTTGATTTGACTTCTTTGAACCCAAATTTCTTCAAGTTCGGTTATTTTTCTTAAATAATCTATATGCCAATGCGGCTTATTACAAGGGTTATAGTGATGTTTGATTCTCCCCTTTAAACCACCCGGTCCCCGGGCGCTACCCACATAAATATAATAGCCCTTTTTGAAAACAAATTTTCCCAATCTCCCTACAATCAAGGACTTCTTTCTCCCTATATGGAGAATTAATGCATAGGTACCTTTAGTTTCGGGTATCGTTATTTTCAATTCCTTATAACACAACTCTTAATCAAAATTACCTGCCAATCCACCGCCGTCGACTACATAAGATGCGCCGGCAATAAAAGATGACGAATCGCTTGCCAGAAACAAGGCTGTTTTGGCAATGTCTTCCGGCTTTCCAAGACGTTTAAGTGGTCTATGTGCAGACCCAATTAAAAAATCTTTTACCTCTGTGTCCAATTGGTTTGCTTCATCTTGCAGCATTTGGGTATCCGTATCACCCGGACAAATGCAGTTTATCCTGATATTATCTTCCCCATGATCGAGTGACATTGCTTTCGTCAGCAGTACAACTGCTCCTTTCGAGGCGCAGTACACAGCAGCGTTTCTGCCGGCGGCGATGCCCCATCCGGAAGCAATATTAATTATCACACCTTTCCCATTTTTTTTCATCAGAGGTATAGCATATTTGCAAAGCAAAAATACCGATTTAACATTGACACTCATCACTC
>JADFON010000204.1 GCA_022562855.1 Candidatus Zhuqueibacterota bacterium
GGGGCATGATTTGGTGGAGGAATTCATTACAGATGATTTTAAGGAGTCAGTGAAGTCGGTATTGGACGATGCGTTAAATGGCAAGGAGACCTCGAATTACGAGTTCCCGTTATACACGAAGGATAAGAGACTGATCACTATTCTTCTGAACGCTTCTACCCGTCGTGATATTGATGGAAACATTACCGGGGTCATGGGCGTCGGGCAGGATATCACAGAGCTCAATGAATATCGTAAAAATCTTGAACAAAAAGTTGAAGATAGAACAATAGAGCTTAGACGGTCTATTGCGGATACCGAAGAATCTCGGGATAGAATTGACGGTATCTTAAAGTCTATTGGAGACAGCCTGATAGTGACCGACATGCACAACCGTGTGATTCTGATGAACCGTGCAGCCGAGGATCTGCTTGGCGTCAGATTCAGCGAAGTCATAGACCGCCCGATTGATTTTTCGATCAATGATAAAACACTTCGTGAACGGATGAAATCTACTCTGGAAAAGAAGGAAACCGGGTATGAGTTTGACTTCGAAATGCCGGGAGAGAATGAACAGAGATTGAGGATAATGCGTGCAAGGACATCTGTTATTATAAATAAAACCGGGGAGCAGGCGGGTATTATTACGATTTTCCACGATGTAACGCAGAAAAGGGAAATTGACCGGATGAAAACTGAGTTCATATCGACTGCCGCGCATGAACTGAGGACGCCTTTGACTTCAATCCAGGGATTCTCTGAAATACTTATGACGAGAAAAAATCTGAAGAATGAGGATAAGGAAAAGTACCTTGGATATATTAACAAACAGGCTGTCGGGCTTGCAGCGATAATAAACGACCTGTTGGATATAAGCCGTATTGAATCCGGGGAAGGATTTTCGCTTAACAGGGTCTGGTGTAAAACGGGTGAAGCGATTCCGGGCGCCGTGGAGATGTTTAAAGACCAGACAAATATTGAGAATTTTACTCTTGATATTGAGCTTCCCGAAGGAGATGTGGAAATATTTGTCGATAAGGATAAGATGGGACAGGTGTTGATAAATCTTTTGTCGAATGCGGTGAAATATTCTCCGGATGGAGGAAAGATCGTAGTCAGGGGCGAGGTTTCGGAGGATGAATATGTTATATCAGTGCAGGATGAAGGGATTGGAATGACGAAAGAACAGGTTTCACACGTGTTTGATAAATTTTACCGCGTGGATACTTCGGATTCGGCAATTGAAGGAACAGGTCTCGGCATGTCGATCGTGAAACATATTGTTGAGGCGCATCAGGGAAGGATATGGATAAAAAGCAAACCCGGCAAGGGAACCTGTGTTTATGTTGGTCTACCCAGGCAGTCGAATATATAATTCTTGAAATAAACAATGGAAACGTAAAAAATGGAAGCAAAAAAAATACTTGTACTTGAAGATGACGAATCCGTTGCACAGCTTTTAAAATTCTACCTGGAAGAGGAAGGATATACGGTAAAGATCACACAAGATATCAAGAGCTTCCGGATGAGTCTTGAAGAGGAAACTCCCGACCTGATCTCGCTGGATATCCTCCTTCCTGACGGAGATGGTTTCAAAGTATTTGAGGAGCTAAAGCAGAATGACAGGACAAAAAGTATACCGGTTGTTTTTGTTACGGTCCGGGAGGCAGATAAAGAAAAAGGCATCAAAATGGGCGCCCAGGGATTCATTGCAAAGCCTTTTGCCGAAGATGAATTTAAGGATACAATTTCTCAGGCTTTACGCGGGAAACCGAAATGAACAGGTTGTCGAAGTGACATCAAAATTGCATGACAAACAAAAGATAATCAGGAAATTATTATGAAAAAAATACTGGTAGTCGATGATCAGGCAGAGGTCAGGGAACTCGTCGAAGTGACTCTGCGGTCGGAAGAATATGAGATAATTCAGGCGAAAAGCGCTTCGGAAGCCATCGAAAAAGCAAAATCGGAAAAGCCCGACCTCATTATTCTCGATATCATGATGCCCGGCGGTATGGATGGTTACGAGGTATGTAAAATCCTTAAGAGCGATCCTGCGACAAAAAAGATTACAATAATCTTTCTGACAGCCAAAGGACAGGAAGTTGATAAAGAAAAAGGTTTTGACGCGGGTGGGGACGGTTACTTCGCAAAACCTTTCAGCCCGCTGAAACTAATTGAGAAAATCGAAGAAGTATTTAAGCAGGAGTAAACGGGAACGGCAACGCCGCTGTAATTTTTTATTTTAGCATGTGCTTTATTCAAAATCACAATTTAGAGAATTTGCACGATGAGAAAAAAAACTGATAACCACGAATTTGAACTTGGTAAATTTTCCCAACCAACCGTTGATTTGGAGTGCGTGGCGGATTTTGACGGAAATTTGAATTTATTAAATCCTGCCTGGAGGAAAACCCTGGGTTGGACAAAAAAAGAATTACGGTCAAAACCGTTTTTTGATTTTGTACATCCCGACGATAGAGAATTAACTATAGAAGCGGTGAAAGGACTTCGTAAAGGCAAGCATCTTATTACGTTTGAGAATAGATTTCTTTGTAAAGACAGGTCTTACAAATGGTTATCATGGAGCGCGACCGGCGTATTAGATAAAAAAGAAATATATGCTATTGCCCGTGACATAACGGGTGTGAAGAAACATGAAATTACGATTCAAAAAAATAATATGTTGCTGAAGGCGTTGGAAAAAGCATACTCTGAATATATTACTAATGTTGATCCACATGATCTGTTTGACGAACTATTAGGTAATTTGCTCAATATAACCAAAAGTGAATATGGTTTTATCGGTGAGGTCCTCTATGGTGATGATAAGAAACCATATTTGAAAACTCACGCGATAACAAATATTGCATGGAACAAAGAAACGAGAAAATTTTATGAAGAAAACGCACCGCAAGGGATGGAATTTAATAATCTAAAGACTCTTTTCGGCAAAGTAATGACCAGTGGGAAACCTGTTATTGCCAATATGCCCGCGAAGGATCCGAGAAGCGGAGGACTGCCCAATGGACATCCTGATCTTAACGCTTTTTTAGGGATTCCGTTTTTTGTGGGAACGGAACTAATAGGGATGGTAGGAATTGCGAATAGACCCGGTGGATATGATTTAAAATTGATCGATTATTTAAAACCGTTTCTTGCTGCATGCGCACATTTGATCGATGGATATAGAAATGTCAAGCACAGAAAATTAGCGGTTAAGGCGTTAAGAGAAAACGAAGAACGAATTCGAGCCATCATAAGCACAGTGATCGATGGCATAATTACTATCGACAGTCATGGTAGAATAGAGTTTTTTAATGCAGGAGCAGAAAAAATATTTGGATATAAGCATAAGGAGGTCGTTGGGAAAAATGTCAATATGCTAATGGCACAGGAATATAGCCAAAATCATGACACTTATTTGAAGAATTATCTTACAACAAAAATCCCGAAAATTATCGGTAAACGCCGGGAGGTTCTTGGAAAAAGAAAAGACGGTTCTATATTTCCAATCGAACTGGGCGTGGGCGAAATGTTAATAGGCGAAAGAACAATGTTTACGGGAATTATAACTGATATTACTGACCGCAAGAAGGCTGAAGAAAAATCTAACTACCTGCTAAACCAGTTGAATGTTATTCTAAACAGTGTCGGAGATGCAATTGTGGTTACAAATAATGAAATGAGAATTACTACTGTAAATCCCGTTTTTCTTGATTTGATAGAAGATAAAGAAAGTAATGTTGTCGGCAAATTAATAAACGATGTAGTTCAGTGTGTTGATGATGATGGAGAAATCAACATCCATATGAACAGCCATATAGTAGAAACGGTAACCAAAGGAATAACTACCGAGTGCCGGTCACAGATTGAAATCAGCGACGGTCGTACAAGAGCGATCGGATCGATAAATTCTCCGTTGAAAGATTCTAAAGGAAATATAATTGGAGTTGTATTATCTATGAGAGATATTTCAAAGGAAGTTGAGATCGATCGCATGAAAACGGAATTCATATCTACAGTCTCACATGAACTGAGAACGCCGCTTACCTCTATAAAAGGGTATATTGATCTGATTCTTGAAGGAGATACAGGAGATATTAATGATTTACAAAGAGAATTTCTGGAAATAGTCTTTGATAATACTGAACGGTTGAATAATTTAATAGACGCTTTGCTCGATATAGAAAAGATCGAATCCGGAGAAGTGAGAACAAATATTAAGAAAGTTTCTTTGAGTGATTTGCTTGGCACGACATTGAAAATTATGCAAACTTCGGCAGATAAAAAGGGTTTAAAACTAAGTTCTAACATTCCGGACGGCGCTGAAATATATGCAGATAAAGATAGAATCGTAAGGTTATTTGTGAACCTTTTTTCCAACGCTATAAAGTATACTAAGGAAGGAGAAGTATTTATAAAACTCACAAAAATGAAAACAATACATAAGGTCGTTGTTCGCGATACCGGAATAGGCATTAGTAAACACGATCAGAAAAAAATCTTTACCAGATTTTTTCGGTCTGATGATGATTACGCGAAGTCAGCCGGAGGGACCGGACTTGGTTTGTCTATCGTAAAAGCGATAGTTGAAATGCACGGTGGAAAAATAGAATTAAAAAGCGAGTTGAATAAGGGATCGGAGTTTATAGTAACTTTCCCATTGAACCATATTCCCGACAGAAAAAAATGACAGGCTGCTATTTTTGGCAATAACT
>JADFON010000205.1 GCA_022562855.1 Candidatus Zhuqueibacterota bacterium
CGCATCGGTACGCCGGCACTATGGTTATCAAGACTTGGCCGTGCTGCAAACCAAATGGCTCGATTGGGTCCGCGTCGGCAGTCCGCAACAGATCCCGGCCACCTCACGCGGTGAGACGTTGCTCGCCTCCACACAACCGGCGAAGCGCCCGACGCACAATCAGGTCGGCCGCACAAATCAACCCGTGTCAAAGGGCGCCGTTCGTCTTGCCTTGGCGACTGCGGACATTACACCGATTGGTTCCGATACAGAAACTGCGCCGCGTAGCACCGGCTGGTATTCGCGCCATCAACAACCCAACACACGGGTTGCTACAAAAACAAACGCCAACAAAAACGCCAACAAACCATGACCACATGGACGTTGAATTTAATGGAAAGCTTCTGTAATTACACGCCCGTCGCACGAAACTTGCCCAAGGGAGAATTCGTCACCCTGGTGCTAAGGAATGCCGCTTACGACGGTGACAGAAAACGCGATAGAATACTGGTGATCAATAAAAAACAATGGACTTCGTGTAGAGACGGTAGCTGGGATGGAGAAGTTATTAAGCAAGGTGGTCAGTTATCATTATTAAATTGGTCACTATTCCTTGGCAGTTCTTTACCTTATAACGTTCTCTGAAATTCAGTTGATAAGTAAAATAACCGACTGAATTTTTTTAATTCTAGGCTTCAGGTTTTTCGGTTTTTTCAGGTTCAATTCCCTCCATTATTATCTCCAATTCGCGTTTAACCGATTCATGATCCACATCAAAATTCATCAGTATCTGCGCTGCCATCCCATCTTTTTCTTTTGTTAAAGAGAGTAATAAATGTTCCGTGCCGATAATATCTGATTTGAAGTTCTTTGCTTCGATATATGTCCCTTTTAAAATTCTCTCTGCCCGTTTCGTAAGAGGCAAGTTACCAATGGTCATTGTGCCACCTGTGCTCTTTATCGTTTCCTCTATATTTCTTTTGAGTTCATCGAGGTCAACACTGTGGTTTTTTAGTATTTCTATGGCAATGCCATCACCTTCACGGAGCAAACCGAGAAGCAAGTGTTCCGAACCAATATAATCATGTCCGAGCCGGACCGCTTCCTCCCGTGAAAACTGTATTACCATTTGAACACGGTGAGAAAAATTATTTTTCATAGGGATCTCCATGATTTTCTAAAAAAATTCGTAATTTACTGTTCCTTTGTCCTTCTCTCCTATAAAGCTGCTAAAATCTACATCAAAATCACAGATTAACTTAACCCCACGTAGACCGAATTATGAGTAACCCTCTACATTATTTATACTTACTAATAGTGAATATTGAGTTTCACTTTTGATACAAAATAGTAAATTTTTATCCTTTAATCAATTACTTTATTTAATTAATTCTTTTAAGATTTAACTCTTTTCTAACCAGACGGGCACGGTAAATATCTATATCCTGTCGAGACATTTTTTTTGAATGCAATCTTTGTATATGCATCGGCTGACATGTCACAATCAGCTTGTTCAGCATAGGCGTGGATATTTTCTGAATTAAACCAACTGCTTTACCCAGCTTAAGGGCTGAAAGAAGGCTGTAGAACTCGAACATTGGTAAATGCCTTGCCCCTTGGATTATTCCTAAAGCCCTGAATATCTTATCTTCAATAAGTATTCGTTGATTTTTGAATAGTTGTTCTCTTGCCTGTTTTTCCCGGTACACCACTTTTCTTGCGATGAATCTGAGACGGTCAAGTATTTCATTTTCGGTAAATCCCAGCGTGATTTGGTTGGAAATTTGAAAAATAGTCCCGGAAAGGTCCGAACCTTCACCAAAAAAACCTCTAACCGCCATTCCCGCCGGCAGCATATCATTAAATAGACCCCCTAAGCGTTCAGTTAAGGTTAAAGCCGGCAAATGACAAAAAAGCGAAATCCGCATTCCCGTTCCAACATTTGTCGGGCATGAAGTAAGGTATCCATATTTCTTAGAGTAGCTGAAACGTATTATCGAATTAAATTCTTCTTCAAGTTTGCGAATCCGAATTAAGGCTGTCGTTAAAGCAAGTCCACCACAAATTGTTTGAATCCTTAGATGGTCTTCCTCGTTCAACATGACAGAAGATTCTTCGTTTTTTTCAATGAACACGCCTCTGCCATGATCAAGATTCAAAAATGCAGGGCTTACTAAATGTCTTTCTACCAGAATTTTCCTGTTGATATTCGAAATTGAATTTATATTAAAATAATCGAACTCCTTCAACATTGTCGAATCAGACCGGGCTTTTAATGCGAGACGAATTACTTTTCTCAAACTTTTATGGGGCGCCCAGTTTGGGAACGGAATCGAATCAAAATTTCTTGCAAGCCTGATACGGGTGCTTATTATTATATCGGCGTTTTTGGCTTCGCTCTCAAGCCATTTAGGAATTTTATCCGCAAACAACTTAATTTCAGTCCCCTTTCTTACATATTTAACAACAATTTCAACCTGTCTCTCAGTTCCGCAGCCTTTTCGAAATTTTCTTCTTTCACAGCCGACTGCAAATCGGTTTGGAGTTTTTTTACATCTGTTATTTCAGAAAGTTGCGGTTTCGACATCCTGATGGACGAGTCCGTAATATGCTTTGTAGAACCGTGAAATCTGTGCAAGATTTTCTTTAATTCAAATTCAAAGGAATCATAACACTCCGGGCATCCGAGAAGTCCGGTTTCAAAAAACCGGTCAAACGGCATGGAACATCCGCCGCAAACCAATTCCAAGGATTTCTTTCTGCCCGCTTTATCCATTGTAATAAATTCCTTGATGACATTTCCCAGCATGTCAGAAAGATATACAAAGGAGCTATTCAATCCCTTTTCATTGAGACAGAATAAACACAAATTGATTTCTTTTTTATACCCCTGACCAATCTGTGTTATATGAACGCTTACTTGTCTAATTTTGCAATTTTCGCAAATCATAATATTATACACCATTAAACCATTGAAACTGGCAATTGTAGGTGGTGGAAAAAATTTGCCTTTTTTAAGTTGTTATCCCTTTATATCATTACGCCATCCGCTAAGGTCAACACCCGGTCTGTTCTTTTTGCAATTGTCTCATTATGAGTAACCACAAGAAAGGTTTTACCGCTATCCCTGCTTAACTTAAGCATAAGAGCATATACTGCATCCCCATTTTCACGGTCAAGGTTGCCCGTCGGTTCATCGGCGAGAACTAACACGGGATCGTTGACCAACGAACGCGCCACCGCTACCCGCTGCAATTCACCACCGGAGAGTTCATTCGGTTTATGTTCCGCTCTATCCGATAACCCTACTTCACTGAGCAGCGATTCCGCTTTTTCAAACACTATTTTACGGGGTAACCTCTGTATCAAACCAGGCATTGCAACATTTTCCAATGCCGTGAACTCCGGCAGCAAGTAGTGAAATTGAAAGACAAATCCAATTTTCTGATTCCGCAATTCACATAGCTGATTTTCATTAAAAGACGTAATATTCTTATCTTCCAGGATTACCGTTCCTCCGCTTGGACGATCAAGAGTTCCGATTATGCTAAGTAATGTACTTTTTCCCGCACCGGAAACTCCAAGTATGGAAGCAATCTCTCCCCTGCGTAAACTAAAATTTACGTCTTTCAATACCTGGATAGTTTTATCGCCCATCTTGAATTGTTTGGAAATATTCTTGACTTTCAGAACGATCATAGCCCTATCTTCACCCATGTGCACAATAGTTTGTCATTCGTACCTTAATGCTTGAGCAGGGATCATTCTGCCGGCAGCTCTTGCCGGAAGAATAGTCGCTATAAACGTTAAAAAAATTGCGATGATACCAACCAAAGCAAAATCAAGCGGATTTATATTAATTGGAAGAGCGTCTATTATATAGATATCTGTTGGAAGCATAACAATTTCATACCGCAATTGCGCTAAACAAAAGCCTAAACCCAAAAGCAAACCTATTACTGTCCCTAAAACCCCTATAATCATTCCATTTATAATAAAGGTACGTTCTATCCCCCTGGTAGTCGTACCCATCGATTTCAATATACCGATTTCCTTTCGTTTTTCCAAAACAAGCATTATAATTGAACTTGCTATACTGAAACTGGAAACAACAATCATAAGACTGAGAACGATCAGCGCGCCCCATTTTTCCAGCCTCATCGATAAAAACAAGTTTTTATGCAGGTCGTACCAAGTTTTGACCAGAACCTCATCCTCGAATTCATCGTTGATTAGCTGCGCGACAACCGGCGAATCATCTATGTCGGTCGTATTAATTCCATACCCGGTAATCTCTCTCCCCATTCTAAAAAATCTTTGTGCATCCGGCAGGGATACAAATGAATACAAAAAATTATATTCCCCGATTTCGGCGTTAAAGATTCCCGTAACGGTGAATCTTCTAACCGGGGGTTGGGGGAATGCCCGGCTCAGACCTCTTGTTCCCATGACAATAACCTCTTCGCCAACAGTGACCAGGAGATTATCAGCCGTATCTCTGCCGAGAATTATGCCGTATTCGACCTTTTGAGAATTCATACTAAAATCATTTGTCCCCAGAATTATCTTGTTCCTGATTTCCGACACTTTATCAACCGTTTTTAGATCGATTCCCTTCATAGTTGTAATGGTTTTGTCAAATTCCGATTGCAGGATCACTTTGCCTTCTACGTACGGTGAGAAGTCTATAATCTGTTTTATATTCGAAATTCTACGTTCA
>JADFON010000206.1 GCA_022562855.1 Candidatus Zhuqueibacterota bacterium
AGGAAACACATCGTGCATGTCCAAACTGCGGTTATTATAATAACCGTGAAGTATATTTTCCCGGTGAGTAACATTTTTTCGGCAATCAGTACATAATCAAGGAGATTACTTGTCACAAATTCCGGTTTCATTCATAGCGGGAACGGGTCTTTCCGTTCCGGAAAAGATTCTGACCAACAAGGATATTGAAAAAATAGTCGATACAACCGATGAGTGGATTGTTTCCAGAACAGGTATCAAAACAAGGCATATAGTGTCTGAAGGTGTTCTTACCTCGGATATAAGTAAAGAAGCTTCCGAGATTGCACTTAAAGAAGCCGGCGTAAGTCCTGAAGAATTAGATTTTATTATCCTTGGAACAGTCAGCGGTGATGTAAGTTTTCCGGCGACTGCCTGTTATGTTCAGGAAAAGATCGGCGCTGTCAACGCCGCTGCGTTTGACATAACGGCTGCGTGTTCGGGGTTTCTGTACAGTTTGATTATCGGCAATGGATTATTTGCCGCGGGGAATGTCGAGAATATCCTGGTGATAGGAGCCGAGACGCTTTCGCGGATTACGAACTGGAAAGACCGGAATACATGTGTTTTGTTTGGTGATGGGGCAGGAGCGGCGGTGCTGAAAAAATCAAAAGGTGATAAGGGAATATTAGCCACATTTATGAAAAGTGACGGCAGATTGTCACAATTATTGATGAACCCGGGATCAATAAACGGGCAGGTTGTTCTCGATTCAAAGGGTGAAAAGATGCTTCCGTTTATTAATATGCAAGGACGGGAAGTTTTCAAAAATGCCATACGGTCTATGGAAGAAGCGATATCGAATGTTCTTGAACAGGGTAACGTTTCTATTGAAGATATAGATTTGCTGGTTCCACATCAGGCAAACGTAAGGATTCTTGACTTGCTTGCTGAAAGAACAGGTATTGGCAAAGGCAAAATTTTTATAAATGTTGACCGCTATGGAAATACTTCTTCCGCTTCGGTGCCTATCGCTCTGCATGAAGCAAGAAAAGAGGGTCTTCTTCCGGAAGGCTCCCTATGTGTTATGGCAGCGTTCGGAGGGGGTTTTACATGGGGTGCGGTATTAGTAAGATTTTGAGTAAGTCCGGGTTACAGAAGTCGGGTTTGTCATTGTTTTTGACATTCGTATTTCAAACTTTGTTACAAAAGCGTTCATGTCTCGAATAGCCTTTCTTTATCCTGGTCAGGGATCGCAGATTGTCGGAATGGGGCGGGATTTGTACGAATCTTTTGATGAAGCCCGGTCGCTTTACAATAGAGCCGAGACTGTTTTAGGATTCCCGTTGAAGCAATTCTGTTTTGAAGGACCTGAAGAGAATTTGAAACAAACTTATGTAACACAACCGGCTTTATTTGTACACAGTGTTATTCTCACAAAGCTTCTTATCGAAAGGGGAATAAAACCGGTAATTACCGCAGGACACAGTCTGGGAGAATATTCTGCCCTTGCTGTTGCGAATGTACTTCCGTTCGATGAATTGCTTGCGTTGGTAAAAATTCGGGGTGAACAAATGCAGACAGCCGGAGAAAAGGCGCCGGGTACAATGTCTGCTTTAGTTGGAATGGATGACAACGCGGTAATTGATATTTGCACGGAAGCAAGTTCTGCAGGTGTAGTGCAACCGGCAAATTTTAATGCGCCGGGTCAAATCGTGATTTCAGGTTCTGTCAAAGGAGTTAACAGGGCAGTTGAAATAGCGAAAGAACGCGGGGTTCGCAGGGCAATTGAATTGAATGTCAGTTGCGCTTTTCATTCTCCGCTTATGGAAAACGCGATTGACGGTCTTGTCAGTAAAATTGAAAGCACAAATATTGAATCTGCAGAAATTCCGGTTGTTGCAAACGTAGACGCAAAACCTATGAATAAGCCGGAAGAAATTAAGCAAAATCTTGGACGTCAATTGACAAGCCCTGTCCGTTGGAGAGAGTCGGTGGAGTATATTTCAAAAAGCGGTATAGATGCTTTTATTGAGGTGGGCGCCGGCAAAGTCCTCAAGGGTCTTGCAAAAAGAATTTGCAGAGATATACCCTGTTACGCGGTGGGAACAAAAGAAGAATTAAATACTATTGCAGATAAGCTGGTAGAAATCTGATACGGGAAAATCAAAAGCGAGGCGATTGTGGACGACCTCTTTAAATTGGAAAACAGGACGGCGTTAATTACCGGCTCCGCACAGGGGATAGGGAAAGAAATAGCCCTGACACTTGCCAAATCCGGAGCAAACGTTGTCATTAACGATGTTAACCGGGAAGCCGCTGAAGCTACGGTGGATGAAATAAGAGCCTGCGGGGTCAAATCGGAAGCGGTCATAGCGGATATTACCGATTCTTCCTCCGTAAACGAGATGATAAAAACTGTTACGGAACAGTTTTCGACACTCGATATTTTAGTAAATAATGCCGGAATCGCAAAAGACGGATACATAATGCGTATGTCGGACGAACAGTGGGACATTGTGCTCAATATTAATCTTAAGGGAGCTTTTAATTGTTTGAGAGCGGTAACAAAACCGATGTTTAAACAACGGTCTGGCGCGATAGTGAACATTTCATCTGTTATCGGAGTGATGGGTAATGTAGGTCAGGTGAATTATTCAGCATCGAAGGCAGGACTGCTTGGCGTAACAAAGACAGCCGCAAAAGAATTTGCACCGCGCAATATCAGGGTCAATGCCATCGCACCGGGTTTTATCAGAACGGCTATGACAGAGGCTTTACCGGAGGAGATACAAAAGAAATATCTTGAGGGAATACCTTTGAAACGCTATGGGACAACAAACGAAGTGGCTAATCTTGTCCATTTTCTTGTATCAGACGCAAGCAGCTATATTACCGGGCAGGTTATCCACGTCGATGGCGGCTTGATAATGTAATCGGTTAAGAAAATAGTTGAATAAATGCGAAAATTAAAGTAATTTTGGATATACCAAAAATCAACAATACAAGCAACTGGTATAATCACTATAATTGAAAATAAGATAATAGTAACATTTCAAAACAGTAATTCGAGGAGGATTCACTATGTCGTCACACGAAGATAAAGTCAAAGAGATCATTGTTGAACAATTGGGCGTCGATGCCAGCGAAGTTACCATAGAAGCCAAATTTATCGAAGATCTCGGAGCAGATTCGCTTGATACGGTTGAACTTGTCATGGCATTAGAGGAAGAATTTGATATTGAAATACCCGACGATGAGGCTGAAAAATTGATTACGGTTGGTTCGGCTGTCGATTATATAGACAACAATTTAGAAAGTTAAGAATGAGTAACAAGGTTTTGATTACCGGGCTTGGAGCAATAACGCCCTGTGGCAACACAGTCTCCGAGTACTGGGAAGCAATAAAAGGCGGTGAAAGCGGTTTAGCTCCTATTACCAGGTTTGACACTACCGGTTTCACCGTTACAATTGCCGGCGAGGTGAAAAACTTTGATCCACTTGATTTTATGGATAGGAAGTCTGCAAAGAGGATGGACAGGTTTACACAGTTTGCCGTCGCCGCATCGAATCTGGCGCTTCCCTGATCCGCCGCAATCGGGGCAGTTCTCGGTATCGGCCCACTTGGTCTCGCCGGCCTGGTGATCCTTGTCGTGGCCGTATGGGAGCTGGCACCGATCGGGAATCCCCGGCTCCTGGAGGTGGTCCAGCATCGGCTTGCGGCAGGTACAGAGTGGTCCTTGGCGGGGGGCTCGATAGGTCATCGCCCGTCCTCCACGCAGTGCTCGCAGACGAGCTTTCCGGGCTGTTTCTTGGACGGCTTCATGCACCCCCGGCACCGATGGATCGCGCAGGCGCATTTGATTAGGCTCCGCTTTTCTCCGCATCCGTTGCATTTCATTTCGATCCCTCCTCTTTGGCCATGGTTACTCCCCTCTAGTCCTTTCAATCGTTTCCCACCTCAAAACATCCTGAACGGCTGAGGCGAAGTGATGCCCGCTCCAGTATTTCCTTTCGACTCGTTCGGCCAGGAATCGTGTGTGTATGGTTCCCATTTCTATTCTCCTATGCCGCCGCCAGAAATCCTTGGCGGCGAAGATTGGTTCCCCAAGTGCGGAGAAATTTTCGAAGGTCGGCCTTTAGGCGCAGTCGAATCCCGGTGACCTTGCCGTCCTTCATCTCGTAGACCTCTTGGTAAAGTCCGAGGCCATCCTGCTGGAAGGTGACCGGATGGAGCTCCAGTTCCTTTAATCCCTGGGCGACCTCGACCTGCATATCCGGGTCGGCCATCACATCCCCGTTCTGGATGTAGTTGTGCGCCACCGAGATCATGTCGAATCCGTTGGGCCCCTTCCCCAGATAGTCGATGCTCAGGGGCATGTAGCTCCCGGACTCGACCTTGATGTGTCCGGCTTCCTTAAGGCTGTCCATCCCGCCGCGCTTCTCGATGATCTTCAGTATCGTGTTCATGCCGTCCTCCTATTGGTTTCGTTGCGGACTTGGTCGAGCATCCAGTAGGCCGTGTCGTTCTGGATGTAGGCCGTGTAGGTCTTGCCCTCGGGCAGGTGCAGGGCCTGGGCCATTCCGAAGCCGGTCGCGCGTCCGTCGCTCATCGCGCTCCCTCCGAGGTGGTGACCGCCACCTTCGCGATCTCGCCGAAGCGAGGGGCCTGGCCGCCAGCGTTACCCAGGAGCAAGCCGAGAAGGAGCAGTCCGGCGAGGCTTCCCGCC
>JADFON010000207.1 GCA_022562855.1 Candidatus Zhuqueibacterota bacterium
CAGCGCTTCTTTTTCCGTGTTGGTTATTATATATTCCAGGTAGGCTATTTTCTTTACCATAACGTGGGTTTTAATATATTTTGGAACTGAGTTCTGAAAATAAGAACGTACCCTGTTTCTCAACACTTTCGCTTTGCCGATATAGATGATATTATTGGATTTATCCCTGAACAGATAGATACCGGGATTTCTGGGTACATTATCGAGCTTAATTTTTAATTTAACCGAAGTCTTATTCACCATCGTCTTCATTCTTGATTTTTTCCTTAAACGCCTTCAGAAGATAACCATATAAAGAATCGTATTCGAGATCTTTGATATGTTTACCGTGTTCTGCAACGGAGATTTTACCCGTCTCTTCCGAAACCATAACAACAACAGCGTCTGATTCTTCAGAAATACCAATTCCCGCCCTATGCCGCGTTCCCAGTTTTTTATCTATATGCGGGTTTTGAGTCAAGGGGAGCAAGCATTTGGCGGCTTCTATTGTGTCCTGATTTATTATGACAGCGCCATCATGCAATAGAGAACGCGGTGAAAACAAAGAAACCAAAAGGGCGTCGCTAACCTTTGCCTGAAGGGTCACTCCTGACTCCGTAATTCCTTTCAACCCGGTTTCTCGTATAAGCACGATTAACGCTCCATATCTTCTCTGCGAACACTCTTCCACCGCTTTTGCTATCTGCTGCAGGACGGTAGTCTGTTCGAGTTTCAAAAACGCCCGTATTATCCTGCTTTGTCCGACAGCTGTTAACAACCTCCGTAATTCCGGCTGAAACAATATGACAAAAGCAATCACCCAGACTGTTTGAATGTTCTGGATAATCCATGACATTCCACTCATGTTTAAACCCTGCACGATAAACGAAACAATAAGGATAACCACAAGACCGGCGATCATCTGGCTCCCGCGGGTACCGCGCATGACCTGGTATAGCTTGAAAAAAATATACGATACCAGTAAAATATCGAGTATGTCGATTATTGAGATGCTGAGAAAGAATATGTTAAATAAATCGTATCGTAAAAATTCCATAAGGCGTTCAATAATTCTTAACAAGCAATTCCAGTTTGCGGGCTTTTTATAATTGCATCCGTAACGCGGCTTACCCGGACCATTTCTTTGACATCGTGTACCCTTACAATATGAGCCCCACGGTTAATCGAAAGAGCTACCGCAGCAGCAGTACCTTCTAACAGGTTATCCACACTGAGAGCAAGAATATTTCCTAAGAATGATTTTCTTGATGGGCCGACCAATATAGGCATGTCTAATTTGGATAACACGGATAAATAATTCAGGAGGGTTAAATTGTGCTCGGTAGTTTTCCCAAATCCGATTCCCGGGTCTATAATTATATTTGCCTTTTTTATGCCTTGATTTACTAACGTATATATTCTTTCAGAAAAATAATCAAAAACTGTTTTGACAACGTCATCATACACAGGTTTTTCCTGCATGGTTTTTGGATTTCCCAATATATGCATTGCAACTACCGGTACATTAGCCGCGGCAGCAACTCCAGCCATCTTGGAGTCAAGCCGAAGTCCGCTAATGTCGTTGATCATGTCTGCCCCGGTTTCCACAGCACGGTGGGCTACATTCGCTTTGCAGGTATCAATTGAAATCCAGACATCGCTTACTTTTCGAATCTGTTCAATTACAGGAATTACCCTCTCAAGTTCTTCGGACTCGGAAACCGGATCGGAACCGGGACGGGTAGATTCACCCCCGATATCGACAATATCGGCTCCTTCTTTTATTAATTTCAACGCATAAGTTGCAGCATCCTCAGGTGACTGAAACTGACCGCCATCGGAAAAAGAGTCCGGGGTACAGTTAACAATACCCATAATGGTAGTATTTTCTCCGAGAATGAGTGTTTTGTTCCTGCTCGACAATAAATATTTCTTCCTAATTGGCATAGTCATTAAAATGATAATTTACCGAATATTGGTTAAAAAAATGCCGGCTTCGGGCGAAAACCGGCATTTTTTAAACGTAGATTGAGTTCGGAATTGCTGCACCACACATAAATTTTTCTAAATCGCTATTTGGATCATTTCCACCACATTTTCACTTTCATACATTAATAACGTCAGCTTGCAATCAGTTCTTTCGTCAGTTTTTCAATTCGTTTGATTTCTTCTTACCGTTTCCTGAATCGGTTTTTTCGGATTTCTTCCCACTGTCCTTCTTAGATGTTCTTTTTGTCTTTGACGCCGATTTAGGTGATTTTCCGTTTACAATATTTTCGATCTGATTGCTGTCAAGAATCTCATGTTTTAATAATTCGAGAGATAATTTATGCAAAACGTCAATATTTTTCTTTAGTATTTTTTCTGCCTTCTTCTCGGCAGTTATTATAAAATACTTTGTTTCGTCGTCAATGGTATTCGCAGTATTGTCACTAAAATTATGTTGTGTCATAATTTCCCGTCCGAGAAATACTTCCTCATCTTTCCTGCCAAATGTCAATGGTCCAAGTTTTTCACTCATCCCCCATTCACATACCATTTTTCTGGCAAGTTTTGTAGCCTGCTCTATGTCGGTGCCGGCTCCGGTTGTAAGAGAGTTAAAGACCAATTTCTCTGCCGCTCTTCCCCCCATCATTTTTACTAACAATCCTTCACAGTATTTCTTTGAATACGTATGCCGTTCATCTATTGGTAAAGAGGTTGTTACGCCAAGCGCTCTTCCTCTTGGAATGATTGTGACTTTATGAATCGGATCGCTGCCAGGTGTAAACATTGCAGCAAGGACGTGCCCGGATTCATGATAGGCAGTACTCTTTTTTTCTTCGTCACTGATAATTAGACTTCTGCGTTCGGTCCCCATCATCACTTTGTCTTTTGATTCATCAAAATCGATCATTTCCACTTTGTTCTTATTTTTCCGGGCGGCAAGGAGAGCAGCTTCATTGACAATATTTGCAAGATCCGCACCCGATAACCCGGGCGTTCCCTTTGCGACAACTTCAAGGTCTACTTCCGCATCAAGGGGAACATTTTTTGTATGCACTTTTAAAATACCTTCTCTTCCTCGTACATCCGGTCTGTCGACTACGATCTGTCTGTCAAACCTGCCCGGACGAAGCAATGCAGTATCCAGAACATCAGGTCTATTGGTTGCGGCGATAAGTATAACACCCTCATTATGTTCGAATCCATCCATTTCAACCAGAAGCTGATTCAATGTTTGTTCCCGTTCATCGTGTCCTCCGCCTAACCCGGCGCCTCTCGATCGTCCAACGGCGTCTATTTCATCAATAAATATTATGCAGGGTGCATTCTTTTTCCCCTGCTCAAAAAGATCACGAACACGAGAAGCTCCTACACCGACAAACATTTCTACAAATTCAGCCCCGCTTATACTGTAAAAAGGGACCCCTGCTTCACCGGCAACCGCCCTCGCAAGTAGGGTTTTTCCGGTTCCCGGAGGTCCGACAAGGAGAGCTCCTTTCGGAATCCTGCCGCCAAGTTTTTGAAATTTTTCAGGCGACTTTAAAAACTCAATAATTTCCTGCAATTCCGTCTTTGCTTCGTCTGTTCCTGCAACATCGTCAAAAGTGATTTTGGGATTATTTTCGATGATAAGTTTCGCCTTGCTTTTTCCAAAAGAAAAAATCCCCCGTGTACCCCCGGACTGAAACCTTCTCATTAAGTAAATCCATAACAAGATAATAAATATCCAGGGCAGGATGGATATCATGACTGTCGACCAGTCCACCTCTTTTTTCAAAAACGTGTAATCAACATTGTTTGCCCGCCATTCATCTTCCATTTCCTTGTAAAATTCAGGCAATATTACCAGGAATTCCTTTATTGTAATGGGAGGTTCATTTGAACGAAAAATCGGTTCTTCGGCGCGCAAAACACCATGAAACTCACTGTCGACAATCTTTGCAGATTCAATTTTTCCGTCTTCCAGAAAATTCCGGTATTCCATATAATCAATTTCTTGCTCACTATCGAGTTGAAACGGGTTTACTCTCTGTATTATGAATAAAAACGCAAGAATGAAAAGCACCCATACTATTGCAGTTCTACCGCCCCTATGCCACTGAGAATCATCATTATTCCTTGACTCCCCGGAGCTCTTCTTTCGAAATTTCATCCCTCCCCGGGAGCCTTTTTTATTGCCTTTTTTTCTTGGTCTGTCCATACGAAATGATTTACCTTTCAATACTATAGATAGTTCAATAATTACTGAAGATTGCTAAATTTAAGACCCAAAACCTGCTTAGTGCTCTTTGTAACCTTAACTCTGTCATCGATTCTGCTGCCGCATATCCACACGATTTTTTCGCTGTCAACAAGAATGGGCTGAATATTCTTCGCGTATATAGGCACTTTCAAATCTATCAATTGGATCTCTTACTATACCAATAACTCGCCAGAAAGATTCCCGCAAAGCTACAACGGCAGTTTCAGTAATCGGCCTAATACCTTCCACATGAAACTGATTGCTTATAGAGGTGCTCGCGCATTTCTGACTAACCGAAATAATCACGCCTATAGAATGAGGTATGTACATTACGCTGGCGCTCCTATATTCGCTACAATTGCACCCATGTCTGCACCACCTCGGCCCGTTCCTTTACCCAAAGAGCCTACATCTAGCTCGTAATCAGCAACAACGACTTTACCAATCTCCCAACGGCGACA
>JADFON010000208.1 GCA_022562855.1 Candidatus Zhuqueibacterota bacterium
TAATTTTTTAGCTTTAGTCATATTACGCTGAATTCTTAATCAATTTATACATTTCTGAATTTTCCTCTAACGTCAACTCTTGGCTTTTTGGTGCTTCGGTTAAATCTTTAACCGTCCCTTCAATAGCGACAGCAAGTGCTTTTGCACCCAAAATTAAGAGTGAGCCGATGACAACCCAAAAGAATATATTTTTTGCAGTGCTGATTTTCGTCTCATTACCTTGAGCGCTGATAAAGAGGAAACCGGCGTAGATAATAGCAAGCGTGACGATGGGAATACCGATTATAATTATTACGTTAAGCAGCCCATTCATAAAATCTGCCAGTGTTGGAAACTTTGTCTCGTCGAGGGGGTTTGAAAATCCGGTAGGAGGATTGCCTGTTTGTGATTGAGCTAAAAGAAATCCTGCAGGAACAAAGAGAATTAGCCTGGATAATAATCGATTTAACGGAATCAGGCGGCATAAAGGTCAATAAGCGATTCCAGGGTCAGTTAGAGGCAATAATCCGGTCGATGGACGCCGCTTTACGAAAAAGCGCAGAAGATTTTATCAAGTCAAACACCTTTACCGAATCCATAAAGGCGGTAAATGACATTTTGCTCCAGGTTCTCATTCGCCGTGTCCCGAGAAAAGTTCTTATCCATTCACTTGCCTATCAAAACGACATGATAAACAAAAAAATCGGTGAAAATATGACGCCCTATAGTTTACAGCTCCTGAACGAGGATATAACGCAGTGGCTGAAAAACACTAAGGACGAGACCGAGAAACTCACGGCATGCGCTGCGGCACAACGGACAGTGATGAGAACCGCCGTAAAAATCAAAAAAGAATTTTCACGCGCCGCATTTTAAAAGATTTTGAACGTACCCGCGCCCCTCCTCCTCAAAACCTCGGATTAACGATATTGTTGTAAATAGACCCGAAGCTGTAGCTGAAACCAAACGAAGTAAAATAAGTCCAGTTTGATTTTAGCTGAGTTCTCCGCAAAAGAACTTCTTCTATTGACCTGTTGCCCTTTGGCAAAAACAACTGGTCATGAACAAGCGAAACGAACCCTGACATATTCAACGACAGTCCTTTTACAATTCGAAAGTTGAGACGTCCGCTCCAGTTCAGCCTGTTGATCTCGGGGTCATGAAAGAAAATTATCCCCTCAACCGACGAATTAATGGAACCCCATTTCTCGATTACAGAAGCATTAAAAGTCAGGGAAGTGTTTAATAAAGTTTCTGAGTTTTTGTCGAATATAGTTTCTTCTCTGTATTTCACATTTCGTACGTTAATTTTATATAAAAACGTCAATCGACGGCGGGTCGATTCGTCATAGGAGAAAAAATTATATTCCAATGCCGGAGATGCGGTAAATGCACGATCGGTGTTTGTAAAGGTCGAAGACACTACGTTTCCGCTAAAACCCGCCGACCAGTGATCGGATAAACTCTTAACGAACAAACTGTTAAAGTTATGATTCCTGGTAAAATTCTTGATCGTTTCGCTGCCTGTTTCAAACCTGCTTTCGGTATAGTTAGAGTTATAACTTATCTGTATTTTCCAGTTTTCCGTGATACGGTTAGCCGAAACATTTCCAAAAATGTTTGTATTCTTGAACGATTCCTCACCTATAAGAAACGAATTCAGACTTAGCCTGAACACCCAGTTATCCCAAGTATCTTCTTCGGGTAACGTACTTTGATCTTCTGTTTCAGGTGTGTAATTTATCGTAATATTGCTTGCAAAAGGAGTTTTTGAAACGTAACGAATTAAGCCGAGTTTGAGTATCCCTGTCATTCTTTCCCTTCTCAAGTCTTCTGTTTCCGACGGAATCGTAACATAGGACAACGTATCATTGACCCCGGCAAACTCTTCCTGCCCCACAAAAGTCACCGTGTTTTTCGAACCGCCGCCGCCGGTTGACTGGGAGGTCAACAGGATATATACCTGCGCTTCGCGGGTATCCCTGACATAGTTTATATAAGGTATTTCTCTTCTAATGTGATCGATACCGGAAAATCTGTCGAGGAACACCTTGATAGCCTTTTCCTGGACAGGGGATTCATCAGTCTGGGCATAAAGTGGAAGAACTAAGGAGATTATTGCGAATGTGGTTAGAATGGCATAAGAAAGACTACGAAAATGCATAAGGATCCTAATTTTAAAATCTGTCCTGTTTCAAGAATTTTGTCACTGAATACTATATCAATGGAAATAGAAAAAGTTCATTTTTCCGGTGTGTTATGACATCCTCTTGTAGTTTGTAGACTGATGAACAGTTAAAAAAGTTCCGAACCGGTAAGTTTAATCTAAACCTTATTAGTAGCAAACGATTAATGATTGTTTTTGTTTAAGACAATCTTAGTCATAAATATGCGCAAAATCAGACAATATGATGTCTAATGCGCACATAAAACATGTTTTTTGGAATTAATTTTCTTTTAATTTGTTTATACTATTAGAAGCCTCATAAAATCAAATAAATACATGTTTCCTCATGGGCGAAACCGGGTAAATATAATTTCAGATAACGTTAACCCTCTGGCAACGATATTTTGGCATAAAATTTGCCATTTAACATTTTACCTTTTTTATGTGATTTGATTAGGTCGGGGACTTTCAGGGCGAATGGATAACTTGTAAGAATGACGAAATGATTGCTTCGAAAAAACAGGGAATAGATTTTACAACAATATCACATAGGGGTGATTGCATGAGAAGCCGAGTCTTAAATGGGGTCATCGGGTTTATAAGTTTATCGGTATTTTTTCTTTTGATGATGTTTTTAGTAAGCCAGGTCGGTTAAAGGTTTGTGCAGAACAATTCTCTTTTGAATTTCTGAAAAATTCTGCACAGCTATCGGGCGGATTGCTGAATGATATGTTACCTTTTATCGGCTTGGTTAATTCCTGCTTATTTGATTTTCATCTCTCCGGTATACAAAAACAATATCATCCCGAAGCGATAGAATAATAGAATTATTTGTTCCGTCGTACCTTGCAAGTTCCGATTCATCTATAATCTTCACAGATATATCATACCTGTTTGACATAAAATTGATTCGTTCAAGAGCATTGTCGAGAACGTTAAATCCGGTCATTATATAAACAGAATAGTCAAGCTCATCACTCTTTGGATTCAAAAGCAAAAGATTCCCGTCCACAGGGACACGGTAACTGTGGTTTGTTATCTGCTCAAGAAGATATGTAGAGCGAATTCCGTTATAATACATCAGAGTTTCCTTACCCCGAATAGCAAAAACGTGACTTATACACAATAGCAATAACAATACGGGGACCGTCGCTTTTTTTACCCCGGTCCACCTTATTTTCTCTAATTGAACACCTAAACCTGCTCCAAAAAGGACAGCAACAAAAGGCATAGCATTATATACGTATAATTCGCTTACCTGAAGGAGTAAAAGTACCGGCAATAAGCTGATAACCGCAAAACCTCCGATAACCGTTGCAATTCTTAAATGTTTTGATCTCCGGATACCATGTCCCGCATAGGCGCCCAGCAGGAGGGTAGTCATTATTATGAGTATGAACAAGGTATTGTCTCCCGACTCGTAAGCGAGAAAAGTCGTCACGCTTGATACCGGAACCAAAGAAGCGAATAACAACTGGGAAAAATTGACAAAAATATTAAACCCGGGATTCATTTCATACCTTAAAGAAACATCCGGAGGAACCTCCGAGATAATAAGTGATCTTGCAATTAAATAGACAGCAAGAGTGATTATGAAAAGCAGGGAATGGCTTCCCGATAGAAAAAATGCTTTTTTCAATGAATATTTTTTGCGGTAAAACAGAAAGGTTAGTATTAAAAGCGATAATACGATTGCGGCATTTGTTTCTTTCGAAAGAAGGCTGAATAGAAACGCAGCAATGCTCAAATAATAATATTTGTCTTGATAAATGCAGCCGGTTCTGTGCTTATGACAATAATATAAAAGAAGCAGACTCAAACAACCGAATAACGTTCCGATCACTTGAGAAATCGTGTCGTTGTTCAACAGGGCATGTGCATTAGCCTGCGAAATGAGCATAAAAAAAGAACCGATAACAGCATGTTTACCCGGAAAACCGTATTCCGTCATAAATAGATATACCATCCAGGACAGTATGACATGAAGACCGATTAAAACAATATGGACCGGAATAGGATCAAGATAAAAAAAATACTGGATCATTCCCAATATTGCAGCCTGCAGGGGACGGTAAAAATGATCGCCGGGATGACTCTGAAGAAAATATGAAAAAACGTTAAGCGCCGGCAACTCATGAACAACTTCGAAATCATCGGAATAATAAGGGATAGTAAATCCCGGCAGGTAAATCGCAACTCCGGTTATGATGAGAACTAATAACAGGAGGTAATTGCGCTTTTGATTGGATAAGCTCATATACTATTCACTCAATAAACCGTGCCGTATGGGTAAAACGATATTACGGATCTTGAAAATAATGATCCAACATGCAGTTAATCGGACAAATAAACTAAATATTCCGACTGATTTTTAGTAAAAGTTGTGTTACAGGTAAATTCAAGCATTTTTTTAGATATTAACGGGGAGATTGCCCGTCTCGATGACCTCGAGAGAGCCACTCCGAAAGGACAGAAGCCGCTCGCGTGGCGTGGCAATGACAGAATGAGCATGTTCGG
>JADFON010000209.1 GCA_022562855.1 Candidatus Zhuqueibacterota bacterium
AACATTGCTATAAAATATCAGAGGGCTGTTCCCAGCATCCGATAAAGTTATATCTTGAAACCCTTAACCGTTACCTCAAAAAAACCTAAGCAAAACCCAACCGTTTTTTCGCGTCCTCTGTGATTCTATCCGGAGTCCATGGCGGGTCCCAGACAAGGTTAACATGCACTTCTTTTACACCGTCAATGCTCTCGATTTTCGTCTTTGCGTCATCAGCAATAAAGTTGGCCATCCCGCAGCCCGGTGTGGTTAAGGTCATATTCACATTAACCATGTCATCTTCTATGTTCACTTCATAAACCAGACCAAGCTCGACAATGCTTACCAATGGCATTTCCGGGTCCTTACACTCATGAAGGGCTTCTAAAACCTGTTCTTTTGAAACCATGATAAATTCTCCTAAAATCTATGTAAAATCGCTTTCCAAAAATTTCTGTTTACTTTACGTTTGGTGAAATTTACATGATTCCGGTTGAAAATGCAACTGTTTTATACTAAAACCCTTTGCAGTTTATGTCCGAAAGGAGCCATTTTCGCCCTTGATATTTTCAAAGATTATCAATACATTATACACGTGCTGAAAGCGGAAATTTCCTTAAAATTCCTGTTGCCTTCAGGCTGCGATAAAGACAAAAATTAGTTTTGCAAAGGCTGATTCATGGTCAAAAAATGGATATTACCTGAAGATTCTGCTGATAAACGGATAGATGATTTAGCTTCGGAGTTGAAAATCCCGAAGGTATTGGCACAAATCCTTGTCCGGAGAGATATCCTGTCCACAAAGGATGCAAAGAAATTCTTTAGTCCAAACCTGAATAAACTGCACGACCCTTTCCTGATGAAAAATATGGATAGTGCGGTCGAACGGATACAAGATGCCCTCAAAAACCGTGAAAAGATAATGGTTCACGGCGACTACGATGTCGATGGGATAACAGCATGCTCATTGCTCTATCTCTATTTTAAAGAAATTACGGATAGTGTCCACTTTTACATCCCCGAACGGCTCAGGGAAGGCTACGGATTCTCCGAAAAGGCAATCGACAAAGCAAAACGCCTTGGTACAAAACTCATAATTACCGTAGATTGCGGCATAACCTCCGTTTCAGAGATAAGCAAGGCAAAGGAATACGGGATCGATGTCATAGTTACCGATCACCATCAACCGGGCGAATCTCTTCCGGATGCATATGCGATATTAAACCCTATGCAAAAAGACTGCAAGTACCCGTTTAAAGGTCTTTCGGGAGTCGGAGTTGCTTTCAAATTGGTACAGGCTCTCGACGCTTCAATCGGCAGGGATATTACCCATTTGATCCAGTACACGGACCTTGTAGCTATAGGAAGTTCAGCAGACATTGTACCCCTGGTTGATGAAAACCGCGTTCTCGTGAAAACAGGACTTGAACGAATTAACACAAGGCAAAATATCGGACTGAACGCCCTGCTGAATGTGGCTTCCCTGCACAATACTTTTATCGGTACCGGTCAGATACTTTTCGGAATAGCGCCGAGAATCAATGCAGCCGGAAGAATGGGAAATGCTGAACGGGGCGTTAATTTGTTTGCCGCAAATAACGTGGCTAAAGCAACTGAAATAGCTCAAATTCTGGAAAGCGAAAACGACGCGCGTAAAAAGATAGAAAGCGAAACATTTGATGAAGCGTTCGCCATAGCGGAAAAAGAATTCCATCCGGGTTCTAAAGACCCGATCGTATTGTATCGGAACGGATGGCATTCAGGGGTGATAGGTATCGTGGCATCGCGGCTGGTCGACAAATTTTTCCGCCCGGTCGTTATGATAGCCGTGGAGAACGGAATCGGAAAAGGCTCCATAAGGAGCATACCCGAATTCGACGTCTATTCTGCCGTAAAAAAATGCGCTGAATATCTGACAGGATTCGGAGGACATAAACTTGCCGCTGGATTGACTATCGAAGAAAAAAATCTCCCAAGCTTCAAAGAGGCTTTTAAACGTGCGGTAAATGAGACCATAACACCTGAGGCGCTTATCCCAAAACTGACGATAGATGCCCGTATTTCTCTTGACTCAATAGATGACAAGCTCTATTCCGTTTTGCGGCATTTTGCCCCGTTCGGACCAAAAAACTCCAGACCGGTTTTTCTATCGGAGGGTGCAACGGTTGTAGGAACACCGAGCGTAGTCGGAAAAAACCACCTCAAATTTTCAGTAAAACAAAACGGAACGGTGCTGCCGGCAATTGGGTTTAATCTTGCCGACAAAATTGACCGGCTCAATAACGGCAGATCGAATATTGAAATAGCCTTCGCAATAGATGAAAATACTTGGCGGGGCAATACGACGCTCCAACTCCAGATAAAGGATATTCGCACAAGTTAATCACCTGTTTCGAAATTCAATCTCAAAATTCCAGATCCTAAGCATGAATTGTTGAGTTCTAACTCCAAAGAGTCTGGAAAAGAAACAAAATTTTACTAATAAGTTCTAAATTTTAATCGTATAAAAACGGTATTTTACTACTCCTCGTAGTAAAATCTCTGCGCCCTCTGCGGTAACCATTTTCGCCTTTCGCCATTCGTAAAACTAAGAAATGAAAAATTCAAAAAAATATTATTCCGAAATTTCAAGCCTCATTGACAGCGACCTCGCCAAAGCCGTATCGATCGAATTTCCACCGAACCTGTACAACCCCATGAAGTATGTCCTCTCATCAAAGGGTAAACGCTTTAGACCGGTTCTACTTATCATGGCTTGCGAGACTGTTGGAGGCAGTTTTCAGGACGCATACAATGCCTCTCTCGCTATTGAAATTTTGCATAATTTTACTCTCGTTCACGATGATATTATGGATGACGACCAGCTTCGGAGGGGCAGGAAAACCGTACACAAAAAATGGAATAATAGCATCGCCATTCTCACGGGCGACGGGCTGATTGCGCTTGCATACAGGTATCTTTTGAGGTCCAAAACAGAACGGATAAGAGACATAATCAAAAAGTTCTCCGAAGCCATCATAAAAATCTGTGAAGGACAATCGCTTGACAAAGACATGGAATCTGCTTCTGAAGTAAATATCGACGATTATCTGGACATGATAAAGAGGAAAACCGGCGTCCTGATCTCGATCTCTGCCGAGCTTGGCGGAATACTCGGTAATGCTTCGGAAACCGAAATCGAAGCCTTAAAAAATTTCGGATTTGAGATCGGGATAGCCTTTCAAATTCAGGATGATCTGCTTGATATAATTTCCGATGAGGTCGTTATAGGAAAAGACCTCGGAAGCGACCTTGCCCTGGGCAAAAAAACATATCCTATAATTAAACTTTTAGAATGCGTTCCGCAGACCGGCCTGAATTTCCTCAAGGATGTCCTGGAAAACGGAAATACCGGTGTAAATTCAATCCGTCGTGTAAAAACGATGCTGCATGAATACGGTATCGTTGACCAAACACAATCGGAAATAAGCCGTCATATCGACAAAGCGGTAGCCTGCCTGAACGATAACCTTGCTTCTCTTCAACTTGACCATCTCATGTACATGTCTGAGATGATAAGGAACAGAAAATTCTAAACAGTCCCCCTCTTTTCTCAAGCATGTCCTGAATTTATTTCAGGAACAGGGGGAATCAGGGGGTGAGTTCAATTCGCCGCTACGCAAAATAATACAAGTTCTGTTAATTTGACAAATAACATAAGGAAAACCTCATGGCTCAAGGAAAAATTGAATCTATATACATCGCCCCCGCAAAAGGTGAACCCACTGTTTCGGTAAACGAAGTAAAAGCGGTAGCCGGCAAAGGACTCGAAAATGACCGGTACTTCGACAGCGAAGGCGCCGGCAACCCAAAACATCTTCCAAAACAAGAAGCGACTTTTATCGAGATGGAGTCTATCGAGGCGCTCAAACGCGACCATAATCTCGTCCTCCATCCAAAAGAAAGCCGCAGGAACATCATAACCCGGAACGTGCCTCTTAATCACCTCGTTGGAAAAGAATTTAAGGTTGGAAGTGCAACATTCCGGGGAATAAAACTCTGTGAGCCGTGCAGTTATCTCCAGAACATGACACAACAAGGCATCCTCGCCGGATTGACCCACCGCGGCGGTCTGATGGCGCAGATTCTGACAGACGGAATAATCAAAACGGGAGATTCTGTCTCCTATGATTGATAAACGCCGGTAAAATTGCCGTATTCTGCAATTCTATTATTGCATATCAGCAATCTTTCTTGTTTTTCCAGCAAAAGTATTTTATTCTCATAATATCGAATCAAACTTCTTTTTCTACAAAAGCCGATATGGATATTGTACAATTGAGGCTATAATAATCCTAATCGAATTGTTTTTTACCGATATATCTCTAATTATTGCATAGGTATGAAACTTTCTGATAATTTAATAGTTAAACTACTAAAATATTGTTAATTGCACAAAACGAGGAAAACGGAAATGGATCTCAAAAAACCTGTTCTGTTGATCACCCTGTTGTGTTATTTGTTTACAAACGAAGGCTATTCACAAACGATTGATTTCAACGACCCGCTTGCTGACAGCGGCAGTGCTGTTGCAATAATGTTCTTCGGAAGACAGCCAAGCGCGCGCGTAGAAGCCATGGGAAAAATTTTATGGAATTTGATGGCAGCAGTTATTCTGCCTTTTATAATCCTGCCGCGT
>JADFON010000210.1 GCA_022562855.1 Candidatus Zhuqueibacterota bacterium
TGTTCGACCTGATAGGCACGGATGTGCTGGGTACTGCCACCGGCCTCCTGGTCGCCTACCCGGGTGTTCCTGATCTTGTCGAGCAGCGTGGTCTTGCCATGGTCAACGTGTCCCATAATGGTAATTACGGGTGGGCGGGTTTGGAGCTTCTCTTCGGGCTCCTGGTCTGGGGAGATTACCAGCGAGGCGGGGCCTGTGTGAGGTTCCGCCACGGGCAACACGCCGAAGCCGAATACCTGAGCGACGGAATCCCCGAAAGTATCATTTCCAGTCTGCAGAAACTCGAAGGCATAAAAGTCATTTCGTTCAATTCCGTGCTCAAAAGATATAAAGGTCAGATACCGGAGGCAAACGAAGTAGGTAATGAATTCAATGTAAAAGCGGTCGCTCTCGGCAGGCTGACCCTGGCAGGGGACGATATTACCGTCAGCATCGAAATTGTGGATACGCGTGATAATTCCGTCCTCTTCTCGAACAGGTATATAAAAAAAATAACCGACCTGATAGCCCTGCAGAATGAAATTGCCGGGGATGTGTCTGAGAATCTAAGCGCCAGGTTAACCGGCGAAGGACAGCGGGAAACGGTCAAACTTACGGTAACCGACCCGGAAGCATTCCGGTACATGCTTCTTGCAAATCAATTCGTAAGCAAACGTTCAGTAGACGATTTTTACCGGGCATTGGAGTATCTGGACACGGCTATCGAAATCGATCCCGGCTACGCAATGGCATTCGCTCTCAAATCGTATACACATAGTCTTTTGCCGGTTTATGAAATGATGTATATGGAAGATCATGCTGAAAATGCAAAGTCCGCAGCAGATAAGGCATTGGATTTGGATCCCGGTCTGTCGGAGGCATACACTGCCTCAGGTTTGATTAATTTTAACGAATGGAATTGGGAGGAAGCGATAACAGACTATGAAAAAGCGATAGATTTGAATGCTAACAATGCAAACGCCTATAATGCATTAGCTTGGGCAAAAAAGTCATTTAGAGATTTTGAGGAAGCAAAATTACTATTTGAAAAAACCTTGGAGCTTGATCCTCTGAACGTTGCTGCAAACAGGGGATTGGGGGAGTCACTTTCTAATCTTGGTGATCATGACAATGCATTGCTTTTTTCTAAGAAAGCGATAGAACTCGATCCACTGGGAATATTTAGCTGGCATTATCTATTTCGGTTTTACGTAGCCGCAGGTCAATTTAAAGAAGCTTCGGAAACACAGAGAGAAGTGTTTACATTAGCAGGTATTCCGGAAGCGGAATCTGTTTTTAACGACGTTTTCAGAGATGAGAACTATTCGATGGAATCACTCATACGATACCAGGATGAAATATTTGATAACACGGAAGCGTTAACCACTCCTTTTTACAACAACCCGGCTATTATGTGGATCACAATGCTGAATAGAGATGATATCGAAGGTGGATTTGAATATCTGGACAGCGCGGTAGAGATGAAAGATGATTTCATAAAATATGTGGTAGCAAGGAACGATAAATTTTCCGAATTAATGGAATACCCCCGGTACCGGGAAGCCCTCAGAAAAATGGGCATGGATAAATATATTAAATAATTGGTGTAAAAATCAACATGGCGTTTCGCCATTTGAGTGGTCTCTCACGGGAAGAAACGTCCAAAAAAGGAAGTTCTAATGATAGGTAAGGAAGTTCTACACTATAAAACGGCTCGCCCCGGTGAATAAGAAATAGTTTATGATAGGTATTTCGGTATTTTAATACATTTGGGCGTTTCTCGAAACGCCCCTACGGGATTATTGCAACCCTTTTTGCACAATATATGTCAAATTACCCTGTTTTGACCCCTTTTTTATGACGTTTAGAATCACCTACGTCACGCGACCTGTAATGTAATTGCAGGGGCGGTTCTCTAACCGCCCGAATATCTTTCCACCTACCGGAAAAACCCCGCCCTTCGGCTAAACTCAGGACTCCGCCACCCGGTCCGTCAGCTCCATTTTCGCTCTACACAATAATCTGCACACTCTGTACAGAACCCACACACAAACAGAATCCGTATACTTTATCTTTACCTATTTTAAGCATATTTTTTCGAAATTTGCCTGTTGGCACACCTATTGCCCTTATGATTTATAAGTGCAAGGTTATAAATTACCTGTAAATATCAATATTATAATTGCTTTCTTACAATCACGGGGAAAAGATAATGTCGTCAGATCATACTTACCAGGGAAAAATATTATTAATAGAAGATGAATCTGATATCAATATTATTGCAAGGACAGCGCTTAAAGCTAAAGGATATGACGTAAAATGGACATTTAACGGTTATGAAGGTATAGAGGTTGCCACGAATAATGACATAGATTTGATTCTGCTGGATGTAAGTATGCCGGATGAAAACGGTTATGAAGTACTCAATAAGCTAAAAATCGCTCCTGAAACGAAAAATATACCGGTGGTTTTTTTCTCTGCGCTTGTTCAAAAAAATGAAATTGACAAAGGTCTGAAGTTAGGAGCGCTTGGGTATATACAAAAGCCATTTGATCCGGAAACTCTTCCTCATATTATAGATGTGTATTTGCAAGGTCCCAATGGGTCGGATATTTCTGAAGAGAGTAGTAATTCAGATCAATACAAATCTCTCGTTTCAGATTATTTAAAGGGAATGAGCGAAAAATTAATTATGTATGAAACAATGATTGTTCAGAAGGCATTTGACGACATTGAAATGTTTGGACACCGTTTAGCAGGGTCCGGCGCTACTTATGGTTTTTCTGAGATCTCTTCATTGGGTTCCGATTTGGAAAAATCTGCAAAGGAAAAGGACTTGGAAGCAATAAAGATATTGTATATTGATTTTTTTGATTTAATAAACAAGTTAAGCGATAACCGGTAACCGATAAGGACAAACTATGAGCATGAATTCCGGAAAAGAGAATCCGAGTATTTATGACGAACTTTTGGGCAGATATTCTAAGAAAATAGTAATTATCGATGATGATGAAGATATTGTGCGCAAATTCCGTGACCACTTTGATCACGTGCGAGGGTTGGGAATTGGGTTTTCATGGGAACATGCTGAACCCGCGAGGTCGGAGCCTGTCGCCGAGCAAGTGATGTCTCTCATGTCGGGCAAGGACGTCTTCATCGGAATTTGCACAAGAAAAGAACTTGTGGTCCGGTCTTCAACACTTAAAAAAATGTTCCTGTATCGGAAATTTCTGGGAGCAAAGGAAAGCGAATTTCGGTGGAAAGCTTCGGATTGGATCCTTCAGGAAATTGGGCTCGCAAGGGGAAACGGGCTAAGGCTCATTTTACTATTGGAACAAGACGTTCGCGATCCAGGGGGTCTCCGAGGTGACATTGAGTATATAAGATTTGATCGCAAATCACCGGAGAAGTCTTTCGACAGAATCACCGATATGATCAAATCCGTGTCCCCTAAACCCCCCGGAGCATCGGCCACAATCTCCGATGCAAAATCATCGCCCGTGGAGGAAGAAGAGCCTGAAACGCCAAAGGAAGATATTTGGACAACACCTAAACCTGAGTGGGCCCGTAATAGCTACGAGTTTGCATTTTGGCAAATGGCATGGAGGAAAGATGAATCTGGCGCTGCTAAAATTGATAAGGCTTATCGGGAAACCGAAGACGCGACACAGAACGATAATGAGACCAGTTGGTGGGCATTTTGCGAATTTACGCGGCTAAGGCACGGTTTGGGTGGAAGTTTATCAACCTTAGAGGCGCTAGCTACGGAGCACCCCAGTAGCTGTAAAACATTAGAATATTTGGCTGATGGATATGTGCATTATCAGGACTACGCGAAAGCGGCAAACAGCTACGAGGCGGCGGCAACTAAAGCCGCTGATAAAGCAGAATCGCTACGCCTGAAAGGCAGGGCTGCAATGGAATTTCGGCGAGCCGATGCGCCTGAAAATTCCCTGGCTATTGTCCGCCAAATGAAGATCGAATTCGAGGAGGTTGGAGGCGGAGAATTGGAAATCCTCAAAGTCCTCAAGAATCTTGCTGAAGCCGATAAGAAAGAGGATGCTGCTCTGGCAATTATGGAGCGGATCGTTGAACTTGATCCCAGCGACGTAAATACGCGCTTCTCTCTCGCCTACAAGCATTCACAGTGCGAGAATAACGACCTCGCGTTGGTTCATTACTTGAAAATTCCTTATCTAGAACGCAATCCGATGACTTGGAATAACCTCGGCGTCGCGTTTGATCAGCTCTCATTATCCGGGAAATCTGTCGCTGCCCAGCGAAGAGCAGCAGGGATGGACGAGACATTGGCTATGAGCAACTTAGCTAGAAAATTCATATCGGTAGGTTTCCTTCCTGAAGCCCAAAAATATTGCGATGACGCACTGAAAATCGAAAATTATCACAAAAATGTCGGACACACTCTTGCGAGGCTGAAGGATTTGCCGGGCGAGGAAAGCAACAAAGAAACGGAACTGTTGGAAAAGGCAAAACCCAAGAGTGCTTTTTATAGACAGTTCGGACGAGCGGCTTCCCGATCCGACCCGAGCAAACTCGCTGAACGTTGGGAGGGGCCGGATTGCGTTCTGGACGTGACATTACATGACGGGGCTTTTGGCGCTGTGGGTTCGTATGAGCAACAAAGCCTTCCGTCGTTGATT
>JADFON010000211.1 GCA_022562855.1 Candidatus Zhuqueibacterota bacterium
TCAACATGCATCCGAGTAATCCGGTCCGGCTTACTCTTCCAGTTCGGGTTTGGTAGGGTAGTCATAGTCATCGCGTTTGCGTCCTTTGTAATATGAGGGGTCCGCCACGTACCATGGCAATCGTCCGGTTCGAAGTTCGACGATGGCCTTCTCTCTTTTTTGAGTCTCCCTTTTACCCGTGCTGGATCGATCGCTATTTTTACTACAATTACACTTTTCCAATATATCCAACCGCGATTGGGCTTGCCTTTTTATCAATGTTTATGTTCGATTACCACAAATGGTGGGCGATTTTACCGTCGGCGCCGTTTCTTTTAGCGGGGCTTACATCGTTTTGTTACACGCTGGGAATTATGGATGTATATGATCTTGAAGATTCGGTGTATTATATCGAGGACATATTTTTTGATTTCAGAACCTATGTACCTTTGATTTTAGTATTTATCGGTTTAATTATAATTATTTCGAGCATCAAGAAAGCCAAAAAGCCCCATTTTCAGGATTGAATTTATCCGTTTTTTCTAATCGGGATTTTCCGCCGATATTTCCGCAAGAAATCTTCACCTGCCGGTTTTTCTCTAAGCGATCTTACCGTGACATTTCTTATATTTTTTTCCCGACCCGCATGGACACGGGTCGTTTCTTCCGACTTTCTTTTCTACTTTGACAGGTTGTCTCTTACCCCGGCGAGCCGCCTCCTGCATTTCCGGGGGCTGCCGGTATCCGATTCCGTCTGCACTTTCGTGACTGAGCACCATTCTTTGCGAAGCTTTTTCCTGGGGACGGTCTACGGGATCCAGACGAGCTTTGAAAATAAAAGAAAGCACGTCCTCGTTAATATTCGACAGCATATCCTGGAATAGGGTAAACGATTCCTTTTTATATTCGATTAGCGGGTCTTTTTGACCATAGGCGCGCAGGTTAACGCCTTCTTTAACCTGGTCAAGGTCGTAGAGATGATCACGCCATTTTTCGTCAATAACTTTTAATACTGCATATCTCTCAAGCTGCCTTAACAGGTCGGAACCCAACACTTCTTCTTTCTTTACGTATAGTTCATGTGCGGCGGTTTTCAATCTCTTTTCGAGGTCTTCCTTATTGAGGGCGTTTTTTTCATTTTCAGGGATCGAAACGCTCATAACCATAGTCCGCAGAAAATCGCGCTGGATTCCCTCCCAGTCCCAGTTTTCCGAATAATCGCCTGCCTCCGTATTTTCATCCAGTTTGTCTTCAACGAATTCGTCGGTCATTATTTTTATTTCATCTTTTAAATCTCCGCCGGTTAAGGCAGTGTTGCGGCGGTTATAAATGACCTCCCGCTGTTTATTCATTACATCGTCGTATTCGAGAAGATGTTTACGGATACTAAAGTTGTGACCCTCGACCTTTTTTTGAGCGCGTTCAATCGATTTGGTAATCATCGAATGCTGGATAACGTCCCCCTCTTCTGCTCCAAGCCGGTCCATGACTCGTGCAATACGGTCCGTTCCGAACAAACGCATAAGATCATCCTCGAGGGACAGAAAAAAACGTGATGAACCCGGGTCACCCTGTCTTGCGCTTCTACCCCTTAATTGGAGGTCGATCCTGCGGGATTCGTGTCTCTCGGTTCCTATGATGTGCAAACCTCCTGCTTCCTTTACTCCCTGACCGAGTTTGATATCTGTTCCCCTGCCCGCCATATTTGTCGCGATGGTGACGTTTCCGGAACGTCCGGCGTTTGCGATTATCTCGGCTTCCTGTTGATGTTGTTTTGCGTTTAAGACCGAGTGTTTGACCCCTTTACGTTTCAACATCCTGCTCAATGTTTCGGATACATCGACGCTGATTGTACCCACAAGGACCGGTCTGCCCCCGGTGATCATTTCTTCAATTTCACTGATAACGGCGTTCAGCTTCTCCCTTTTAGTCCGGTATAGCTGGTCATCATAATTGTCTCGATCAATCGGAAGGTTTGTAGGTATGGTTGTACAATCGAGTTTATAAATCTCATAAAATTCACCTGCCTCGGTTATGGCGGTACCGGTCATCCCGGAAAGTATGTCGTACATCCGGAAATAATTTTGAAGCGTGATCGTTGCAAGCGTTTGTGATTCCCGCTCAATTTTCACATTCTCTTTCGCCTCTATAGCCTGGTGCAGTCCGTCTGAATACCGTCTTCCGGGCATTAACCTGCCCGTAAATTCGTCGACTATCATGACCTTCTGGTCTTGAACGACGTATTCGACATCCTTTTCAAACAGTGAATAGGCGCGGAGCAATTGCGAAATATTGTGGTTTTGTTCCGATCTCTGTCCGAAAGTCTGTTGCAGTTCTTCCTTTTTTTTGATCTTTTCTTCTTCACTTATGTTTTCGTTTGAATCTATATTGTGTGTTTCTTCGGAAAGGTCGGGAAGGACAAACATTTCCGGGTTTTCCGGTGACATATGCTGGCGTCCTTTTTCCATCAGGTCGGCGATATTACGCTTTTCATCTATCGTATAATACAATTCCTCATCGATATCCTGGATTTTTTTATCACGGATGTAGTCATTCTCAACCCCCTGCATCAATCGTTTAATTCCCTGTTCATTCAGCAGTTTAGTTAGCCGTTTGTTTTTGGGCGCTCCACGATGTGCAATCAGAATTTTTATTCCAGCCTCGTAATCTTCTTTTTTCTCAAGCAATTTTTCCGCTTCCAGGATATTGCTGTTCACAAGGGCAGCCTGTGCCTTTATTGTCCGTTCGACCCTCGGTTTCAGCTTGTCATACATATGAGTCGACACTGCTACGGGTCCCGAAATTATCAACGGCGTTCTGGCTTCGTCGATGAGTACGGAGTCAACCTCGTCGACGATTGCGTATTTGTGACCGCGCTGTACCTGGTCTTCGGGGCGAACCGACATATTATCGCGTAGAAAATCGAATCCGAATTCGTTGTTAGTACCGTAAGTAACATCACACCGGTATTGCTCCCGGCGTTCCTTGGAATTCATTTCATTTAATATACAGCCTACGGTTAAACCCATAAATTCGTAAACTTTACCCATCCATTCGCTGTCCCGTTCTGCGAGATAGTCGTTTACCGTAACAAGATGTGTTCCCCGTCCTGTCAACGAATTCAGGTACATCGGCATGGTCGCCGCAAGCGTTTTGCCTTCTCCCGTAGCCATTTCGGCGATCTTTCCCTGGTGAAGAACGACAGCTCCTACTAACTGCACATCGTAGGGAATCATGTTCCACTCGGTCGGGATTCCGCGGACGTTCCACACCTTGCCTATGAGCCTTTTGCATGCTTGTTTTACAAGAGCGAACGCATCGGGCATTATGTCTTCGAGAATTTCCTTCTCAGCCTCTTCTATCGCCTTTTCGATATCTTCCTTAGATTCGCCTTCCATATTAGACCTGATGCTGTTCCGCTCATCATCGATCTCCTTTTTGAATTCCTCCGTTTTTTTCGGAAAATCCTCATCGGGTAGACTGTCATATTTCTCATACAGGCGGTTGATCTCGTCTACGATAGGGGAGATATTCTTGATGTCTTTTCGATGTTTGTCACCAAATATTTTTGTTAGAAAACTCATCTTCGGTTATACTTTCCTTTTTTTAAAATTCTGAATTTCTCAATCCTCTGATAAACCATTTACAGTCGAAAATTGTTCCCCGGTCGTTATTTTCCCTTGAGAAGCCTGTTTCCGAGATACTCAGGCATACCCGTTTCGATGATCTTGTTTCGCGCCGCCTCCACATCGTATTCCAAACGGATTATCTCAAGCAGACGGGAAGTCGTGTCGAGAACGGCAAACGACAATCTTGGGTCGCCGTCACGCGGCTGACCGATACTCCCGACGTTTACGATATATTTTTTTGCGGAGTCAAGCTGAACGGGACCCGCATCATGAGGGATCGTCTCCGATTCTTCAAAAATTCCCGGTACGTGCGAATGCCCGACAAAGCAGACCGTTTCGTCAAAACCATGAAACTCATCCAGGGCGTCAAACCAGTTAAAAATATATTTCCATTCTTTCGGATCGTTTGGCGAACCGTGTGTAAACAATATTTCGTATTTAGATTCACTATACGGCAGACCCTTAAGAAATGCGCAGTACTCATCGTTCAACTGGTCTCTCGTCCAGAGTATCGCTTTACGGGCAGCCATATTAAAATAAGTGATGTCCGACGTACCGATAACCGCAGCGTCATGATTGCCGATTATGTTGACGCCGGCTATTTCTTTTGCTTTATCGATACAGAGTACGGGGTCCGCGCCGTAACCGACAATATCACCGAGAATCGCGGTAAACTCTATATCGCCAATCTCACCGAGAAACTGTTCGCATCTCTCAAAAGCTTCGAGATTCGCATGTATGTCCGATAGTATCGCGATCTTCATAGTTCATGCATTTTTTCCGGAAAGAAGCTCCTCGTGCACCGCATTCAGGATTCCATTGATAAACTTGACACTGTTACCGGTGCTGAATCTCTTCGCGATTTCAAGCGCCTCGTTGATAGTGACTTTCGGAGGAATATCAGGAAAACAGAGAAACTCTGTCATGGCGATACGGAGTACCAGCTTATCGATAAGCGCTATGCGGTGAAGATCCCAGTTTTGGGCATGTTTTTTTATGTAATTTTCACATTCCTTGTTCGTCTCGACG
>JADFON010000212.1 GCA_022562855.1 Candidatus Zhuqueibacterota bacterium
TCCCTTTTACTCCGATAGTAATAGGCAAGTCTCCTTCAGGAATACGTGATTATTCCAACGATATTTCGGTACAAGGCACGATAATCTTCGCCGGAAACGGAATAGTTTCATCTGAACCTGATTACAATTCTTACAAAAGTCGAAATATCCAGGGTGAAATTCCGATTATTGTCTATAATTATCCTTTCGATTATCAAAGCCGGATAGGTGAAAAAAGTGATCTACACATGAGAGCCTATGAGGCGGAAGTCCGGGGAGCTATTGCTATTATAATTTTCGGCTTGCCGGAACAAGCAGGATGGAACGCCCCATTCAACGAACTGCCAGAAACATACCCCCCGGTTAACATCCCCATTCTTTCCATATCTTTCAATGCGGCAAAGGACCTGTTAGAAGCGGGTGGATTAGAAATATACGCGAACGGAAGAAATATGGCAGAGTTGTTAGAAACCGTACCCTTAGAATTGCTCATCACGGCGCATATAAATGTTAAAGGAAACTTTGAAAAGGTCTCAAGCCCCAATTTTTTTGCAGAGTACCTACCCGGCATTTTGAACAATAATCGGATGGTTACATTTGTTAATGACGAGGAAAAGGCGCTGGCATTTACAAAGAACTTTTTGCAGTTAGACGGTTTGGACTTCAAAAAAAGTGAAATAACGTATTTTCCGGATTATACTTCACTGCGTTTTTATACGAATATCACTGGTGACTCGTATCACGAAAGCAAAGACCGGTTTAAAGTTTTTTCAATTATTGAAACATCAGAACATCCCATCAGAGAAGAATACTACCATATTGCACGGGATGTCGCTCAGTCTGTCCTCAACCAGTCTTGGGGTAAAGGAGATTATCATTTTACTGCGGGATTGACTGCAATGATCGGCGGCTTTGCCGTTGGAGAAGCCACTGTTGATTTAAATAGGATAACCGCTGATTTGCTAATATCGGGTGAAGCAATCCCCTTAGCCGAAATATTCAGAATCGGCAAAAACGAAAAAACTGCCGGCGAAGAATTATTGCAAATCGAAACCGGTTCGTTTCTTAAATTCTTACTTTCGAATTATAGTTTCGAAAAAATCATCTCGCTTTTTCAAAAACTGTCCCGGGCAGAAAATGCGAAAGAAAAAATCGAATTATTTGATGATGATTTGTACTTAAAGGATTTTAAGTTTTTGCAGCGGGGCTGGGTGGAACAATTGGCATTTAAATACGGAATTAGCAGTGAAATTACAAATCCATTTCTTGCACAATCCGAATCAATAATCGAAGAAATATTATCCGGAAGCAGGTAACACAAAATCGAAACCGTTATTTTTTCGGAAGGCGAACTGCAAAAATTCAACATCTTCCCTTCCCGAAGCACAACATATTTGACGGTTTCTCCGGGTTGGATCATACTCTGCGCCGCATGATAGTCAAAATCGTTTTTGATAGTTTCTCCACGCATTTGTACTGTCGAGTCACCCGCTTTTAGCCATGCTATTTTTAGTAATCGTGTTTTCCAATTCAAGCGGACACATCCCTGTATCTTCAAATAATTTCATTACCACGTTTTTTCTTATTCAGGATATTATAGTTTCTTCTTTGGTGGGACAGTTTGTTTGTCACTCTGAAAGAATTACCAATAACTCATCTAAAAACACACTTAGACATCCGATGTCCGGACGGCTTTTCTGATTCGAGATTTACTTGAAGTTTCATAATTAAGATTCGGCGAAAGCCATTTTTCCATTTCTTCAATTGCCAAGCCTTTGCGCCTGCTGTACTCTTTTACCTGGTCTTTTCCTATCAATCCAAGAGCGAAGTATTCTGCTTCAGGATGCGCAAAGTAGATTCCGCAAACTGATGCTGCAGGAATCATGGCATAATTTTCAGTAAGAGTAATACCGGTATTATTCTGTACATCTAACAATTCAAACAACAACTGTTTTTCAGTATGATCGGGACAGGCGGGGTAACCGGGCGCGGGTCTGATTCCTTTATACCGTTCCTTTACCAGATCGTTTTTTGAAAAATCTTCATCTTTCGTATATCCCCAGTATTCTTTTCGTACTTTTTCGTGAAGAACCTCTGCAAACGCTTCTGCCAGCCGGTCCGCCAATGCTTTTATCATAATGCTGTTATAGACGTCATTATCCTTTTCAAATTTCTCGACCAGTTTATCGACACCACCGCCGGCGCTGACCACAAATGCACCGATATAGTCTTTAAAATCCGAATCTGACGGCGCTAAATAATCGGAAAGAGCCCTGTTTGGTTTTCCTGCTGATTTCTGTACCTGCTGTCTCAATGTGTGGAAAATAATCCTCTCTTTATTCCTTGTTTCATCTTCATATACAATAATATCATCGCCTATTGAATTCGCTGGAAACAATCCGATTACGCCTTCGGCTGTCAAGGACTTCTCGTCGATTACTATGTCAAGCAAATTGTTCGCATCGTCAAAAAGTTTTCGGGCTTCTTTGCCGAATTTAGGGTTATCAAAAATTTGCGGATACTTGCCGTCAAGCTCCCAGGCAATGAAAAACGGTTTCCAGTCAATATAATTTCTTAACTCCTCTATCGAAAAGTCACCGATAACTTTCAAACCTGTAAAATTCGGCTTCACTATCAAACCTTTATTCCACGATAATTTGGTTTTGTTTACACGTGCTTCGACAATAGGAAGAAATTTCTTTTTCGATAGTTTCTCACTATGTTTCAATCGCAGTCCTTTATATTCAGATTGTGTCGCAGTGATAAATTTTTGCTTCCTGTCTTTTGAGACGAGGTCATTGACCACCGGAATAGTACGCGAGGCATCAAGCACGTGAATGGCACAGTTTGAGTATTCCGGCTCGATTTTTACCGCAGTGTGCAGCCTGGATGTGGTCGCGCCGCCAATCAGGAGAGGAATATCGAAATCGAGACGCTCCATCTCTTGTGCAACATGCACCATCTCATCAAGTGAAGGAGTTATGAGACCGCTAAGACCTATAATGTCGACGTTGGTTTCACGTGCAGTCTGCAATATTTTTTCAGCCGGCACCATTACACCGAGGTCGATAACCTCATAGTTATTACAGGCAAGCACCACCCCTACAATTTTTTTCCCAATATCGTGGACGTCCCCTTTGACGGTTGCAAGTAGTACTTTTGCGCGACTCGTCGGACCTTCGCCGTCACCCTTTTCCGCTTCAATAAAAGGCACCAGGTATGCAACAGCTTTTTTCATCACTCTTGCACTCTTTACAACCTGGGGCAGAAACATTTTACCGGATCCGAACAAGTCACCGACAACTTTCATACCATCCATTAACGGACCTTCTATGACAGAAACGGAATTCTTTTTGCTTATCCTTACTTCTTCGACATCCGTTTCAATAAAATCGACAATACCATTGACGAGGGCATGCTTTAAGCGTTCCTCAGCGCTTTTAGAGCGCCATTCTTTTCTCTTTTTTTCGACTTTTTCGGGCAGCTCCTGTTGATCTGCAAATTCAAGTAACCTATCTGTCGCATCGGGACGCCGGTCAAACAGGATATCTTCGATCAATTCCAGAAAATCAGCAGGAATCTCTTCATAAATATCCAATTGTCCCGCGTTGACAATACCCATGTCCATGCCGGCTTTTATCGCATGGTATAAAAATGACGAATGCATCGCCCTTCTAATCGGTTCATTTCCCCTGAACGAAAACGAAATGTTGCTGACTCCGCCGCTTACTTTTGCATGCGGGAGATTTTCTTTAATCCATTTGGTTGCCCTGATAAAATTGATCGCATATTTATTATGCTCCTCGATTCCCGTGGCAACCGTAAGGATATTCGGATCAAAGATTATATCCTGTGGAGGAAAGCCGATTTCATTGGTGAGTATTTTATAGGCTCTTTCACATATTCTGATTTTTCCTTCAAAGGAAGTTGCTTGACCTTTCTCATCGAATGCCATTACAATTACAGCAGCTCCATATTCCCGAATCTTACGGGCATGATCTTTAAATGATTCTTCTCCTTCTTTCAAGCTGATTGAATTAACTACTCCCTTGCCCTGTAGACATTTCAGCCCGGCTTCGATTACTGACCACTTTGAAGAGTCGACCATAACGGGAACGCGGGATATTTCCGGTTCTGTCGCTATTAAATTCAAAAAATGTTGCATCGCCTCTTTAGAATCAAGCATTCCTTCATCCATATTCACGTCAATAATCTGTGCTCCATTTTCCACTTGCTGCCGGGCGATTTTCAATGCTTCTTCGTATTTATCGTTCAGAATCAGATCGCTGAACTTCTTAGAACCTGCGATATTTGTCCGCTCTCCAATATTAACAAAATTCGTATCCGGTCTAAAAATAAGAGGTTCCAGCCCGCTGAGACGAAGATATGGTTTTAATTCAGGAGGTTTTCTTGGCGGATATTTTTCTACTATGTCAGCAATTGCCTTGATATGCTCTGGCGTTGTTCCGCAACAGCCGCCGGCTAAGTTCAGAAAACCACTTCTTGCATAATCCTCGATTTGTTCAGCCATAAATTCAGGCGTTTCGTCATATCCGCCAAATTCGTTGGGAAGACCGGCATTGGGATACAAACTCACGTTGCATGACGCAACACGTGATATTTCCTCTATAAACGGACGCATTTGCGGCGACCCGAG
>JADFON010000213.1 GCA_022562855.1 Candidatus Zhuqueibacterota bacterium
TCACTATTTATGTCAAGAACAATGTTGCAATCGAAAACCGCACGGGAAAATGACATTACTATCAAAATTGACAATATGTTTTTAAGCAACTTGTTTCTTTTGAGAATATTCACTCTAATAACACGACAGGTTGATATACTATTTTGACACAGATCAACACAGATTTTGGTAATCGGTTAAGTATTTTTGTCAGTGTTCACCCCCTTAAATCGGTGAATATCTTTGTAGAATATTTTAAATAACAGTACTTTTGTATTTTTCGATTTTGGATGCTGCCACGATAAGTGGTCACTACGTGAAAATCCCAAAAGACAGGGACATGCTAAGTTCAGCATGACGTTTACCCGTACTGTCATTCCGAACTTATTTCGGAAGCTTTTTCAGAAATCCCAAAAGTTTAGTTAAATAAAAAAATCCCGCATGCAGCGGGATAAAAAGTGTGCACGAGACCGGTTTCGAATGCGTGCACGTGGGAGTCTCTCCTGTGGTTCTATTCATAAAGTGATTCTTAACACGCAGGGATTACACTTTTCACCTGTCATTCTCCTGCTTCCTGAGGGGGGCAGGGGGGAATCTCTGCGGATATTTTTATCCGATCGTGGATATTGTCATGCAGAGATTTTCCCGTATAGGACAATGGCAGCGTTGCGGAGGACATACAGGAAAAGAATGTAACAATGACGACGTAATGAAGCAGCGTACAGGAGCAGAATGGGGCAATGACAGGGATGTGAAATAGCGGTCGATAACTTTAACCCGGTCAAAATGCCCGGTTGCGTAAGAATAATGAAATAACGGCTACAAAAAATTTGGAAAATAGGAAAATTTGTAGTACCTTTTCAGGCTATAATATTTTGTGCTAATTACAATAAAAATACGGTGAAAAAAGGTGAAAAGGACATATCAGCCACACAATAGAAAGCGGCACAATAAACATGGTTTTCGTGCACGCATGCAAACCCCTGACGGAAGAAAAGTACTCAGCAGACGCCGAAAAAAAGGCAGGGTGCGGTTGACCGTTAGTGACGAATAGCACATCAAAAAGAAACAGGCTCAAACGGGATGAGCGCCTGAAAAGCTCCACGCGGATCGGGTATATCCTTCGCAACGGGGGGAAAATACGAGGGCGGTACATTTCGCTGTATTCCGTAGATTCCGAGAAGCCTGCTTTTGCTGTTCTCGTCAAAAAAAAAACCGGCAATTCCGTACAGCGAAACCGGGTGAAACGGTGGGTTCGCGAGATATACCGGCAGAAGAAACACGAAATTCAACGAGTCTGCCAGTTACTGATTTTAGTCGACAAGTCGTTTGTACAATTGGATTTTCAGAAGATACAATCGGATCTGACCCGGCTTTTGCAAGACCTGAACAGGGTAAAAAAACATGAAGACGATACTACGAATACTCATTAAATTCTATCAATTTTCGATTTCTCCAATGCTGCCTTCGGCTTGCCGTTTCCAGCCTACTTGTTCGGAATATGCGCTTGATTCTATACAGAAGTACGGCGCATTCAAAGGAATTATCCGGGCGCTTAGAAGGCTTTTGAGGTGTCATCCTTTTTCCAAGAAGCACGGGTGGGACCCGGCATAATAGCAGGTATTAAAGCGCCATGGATCGCAATACGATTTTAGCAATAGTTTTGATGCTGGTGGTCATTGTTTTCTGGCCAAAGTTCACGGATATGCTTTATCCGCCTACCATTGAACCTGAAGAATTCGATTACTCTTTTGAAACACCCCCCCCAACCGAAATACCCGAACAAAGCGATATTCCTCCGGCGACGCAGCAGCAGCAACGGCAAGAACAGCAACAGGCGTTTACCCCTCAGTTGAGTTTAGGATCGATTCAAAAGACCGATAACCCTGAACAGACCATCAGGATTGAAACACCTCTATACTCCGGTCTTTTAACCACGAAAGGCGGAACGATAGAAGAGTGGTATTTAAAAGACTTTCCGGATAGGAATGACCCAAGCGCCCCTTCCGTAAATATAATCGACAATAACGATGTTGGAAATTTATCCCTCTCTTTCTTTAGTATTGAAGGATTCGAAATAGACTTGTCCGATTTCGATTTTGTACCGGAAAGCCCGGTTTTCACTGGAGAATCGTATACTATCAGTGCAATCGACGGGCAGAGAACCATAGTTATGACCGCCGACCTGGGAGAAAACCGCTTTGTACGGAAGAGGTTCACCATTTATCCGGATTCTTACTATATAGATTTGGAAGTTGAGTTTGAAAACTTAAATGCCACAATGAGAGACCGGAAGTATTTCCTGACCTGGGGTTCCGGTATACGAAGAAATGAAAAACATATCCAGGACGACCTTCAGTTTTCGAAAACCATTTCATATATTGGCTCGGATATTGAAAAGTTCGATGTTGGAGGTGACCCGGAAGATTTTTTTGAGGAACCGTTCACGGTATACTGGACCGCTACGAAGAGCAAATACTTTTGTGTCCTTATCGTGCCGCCGGAAAATCCGGAACCAAGCAGGAATATCCGGATTGTCGGACGTGCCGAACAAAACGAACCTGACAAGGGATTCAAGAATTATGTAACTACCCTTACGGTTCAAAACATCCCGAATTCCCAAGTATTCGGAAACTCTTTCCTGGTTTATCTTGGACCACTCGATAGAGAGCGTTTCGAAGAAATCCAGGCTCGCTTCAGCAAAGACCTTGAATTAAAAGGGCTGCTCGATATCAATTCATACATACGCCCTTTGAGCATGGTTATATATTCGGTATTTAATTTCCTGCATGGGTATATCCCGAATTATGGTTTTGTTATAATCGTGTTTTCATTTCTTATCAATCTTTTGTTGTTTCCCCTGACTGCCAAAAGTACCAGATCGATGAAAAAAATGTCCGCAGTACAACCGCTGTTGAAGGAACTGCAAGAGAAGTACAAAAAGGAACCGCAAAAATTACAGAAAGCACAAGTCAAGCTGTATAAGGAAAAGAAAATAAATCCACTTGGCGGTTGTATTCCTATGCTGCTTCAAATGCCGATGTTTTTTGCGATATACCCGGTGTTTCGCGCAATCGAGCTTCGCGGCGCTCCGTTTATATTATGGATCAACGACCTTTCACAACCGGACACAGTTGCTACTTTGCCCTTTAGTATTCCCATGTATGGCGATCAATTTAATATCCTGACAATCGTTTATGCTATCTCGCTGTTTATTCAGCAGAAAATAATGATGAAAGATCCTAAGCAGAAAATGATGGTTTATATCATGCCTTTAATGCTGCTTTTGTTTTTAAACCGGCTCTCTTCCGGCTTTATATTGTATTTTATCGTATTCAATCTTCTGTCGATTGGTCAGAGGTTTATTGTTAGCGATAAAGACGAATCTGAAAAGAATCCAGTCCCGAAACCCGTAGTCAGTAGTCCGAAAAAAAATCAACCGAAAAAGCGCACCAAAAAAGGTAAAAAGAAATAACCGGTTAAAAATATGTACTTTATTAAGATAGGAGATTGGAAGTCCTTCCGGTTTTCTTTTTCTATATATGCCGCTCAATGCAGATGACACGATTGCCGCTATAGCTACTCCTCTTTTTCCCTCGGGGATTGGTGTTATTCGAATCAGCGGTCCTGAATCCATACCTATCGCCCAAGAAATTTTTGACAGTCAAAATCCTATTGCGGATTGTGAATCCCACACTGCCGTTCACGGATATGTCCTTCTCCCTAAATCAAATACCCGAATAGATGAATCTTTATGCTTAGTTATGAAGAAACCCCGCACCTATACGGGGGAGGATGTCGTTGAATTATTTATGCACGGCAGTCCGCTGCTGCTGCAGGAGGCGATGGATGGCATTATAGACGCCGGCGCCAGGCAGGCGGAAGCGGGTGAATTTACCTACCGGGCATTTATCAATGGAAAGATGAGCCTCACGCAGGCAGAGGCGGTCCATCAACTTGTAAACTCGCGCAGCCGTTCCGGTCTGCGAAATGCGTTCTTACAACTGCAAGGCTCGTTGCAAAAGAAGATTTCCAGCCTGCAAATCAAATTGTTGGAACTTTTGTCGGATTTTGAGGCGGAAATCGAATTCCCGGAAGAGGGTTTACGTTTTATATCCGAAAAAGAAGGGTTGTCCCGAATCCGCGCCCTTAAAAAACAGATCACCATTCTTATCGACACCTATCCTCTCGGGAAGAAGCTTGAAGAAGGGGTCGCAATCGCTATTTGCGGTCCACCTAATTCGGGAAAATCCACGCTGCTTAACAGGCTGCTGAACGAGGACCGTGCAATTGTACACGCTCTTCCGGGTACTACCCGGGATATTGTTGAAGGAAAAACCGTAATCAACGGGGCGGTTATCCGGCTGCTTGACACTGCCGGTATCAGGAGCACCAAAGAGACGGTAGAAAACATCGGCATTGAAAAGACCTATTCTTCCATAAAGAATGCCGATCTTGTATTATGGATTGAAAGTGTCACTGAACAGAATGGCGCCAACGAAAAACTCTTTGATGAAATTAAGACAGGATTTTCGGAGAAATCAGGGGAATCACAGTTCATCCGGCTACTCAATAAAAGCGATCTCTTAGCCGCAGACGACCGAAAAAATGCACAGGGAGGTTTATCCAATGGCTCTCCGCTGCTT
>JADFON010000214.1 GCA_022562855.1 Candidatus Zhuqueibacterota bacterium
TAATATCGGTGCCTGCCGCGCCGGCATTGTTAAGACCTTCATATGCCAGACCGCCGGTCATTCCCCCGTCGCCGATTACCGCAACCACGCGGAATTTTTTGTCCATCAGATCGCGAGCTTTTGCTATCCCAAGCGCGGACGAAATGGAAGTACTCGCATGACCTGCGCCAAATACGTCAAACGGGCTTTCGTCCCGTGACAGGAATCCGCTGATTCCTTCGTATTGGCGGATATTCTTCAGCGCATCTTTTCTGCCGGTTAGAATCTTATGTACATATCCCTGGTGACCGACGTCCCAGGTTATTTTATCCCGGGGTGTATCGTAAAGATAGTGCAGTGCGATTGTCAATTCGACTACACCGAGACTGGAGGCGAAATGTCCTCCTATATTCGGAATGACTTCAATTATATATTCACGAATTTCCACTGCAAGAGTCAGCAGCTCATCGACCGACAGCTCTTTTAGATTTTCGGGGGAATCAATATTCGACAAAAGTGACATATAAATGACTTTTTATTATGATTTTCTATTAAAACGGCTTTAAATCATCAAAACAATCTGTGCAGATTTATTAATATATTAAGGTATCTGTGGAATTGCAACAAGAATCAATACAGTTGATTCATAATAGGAGTTTTTCATTTGTTTTATCCCGTAGGGAGATGTTTAAATAAAAAATATTTGAATCAATTACAGACGGGAACTGTACAATTCATAATCACTAAAGTTCAATCGGAACGAAATGTGTTTCAGGTATTTTTAATTAATCGGAATTATATTGATTTTCAGTAGAAGGATCGTTATTCGACTGAAATCCATTTTTTATAGTGAAAATCGCTGTTTTCGTCGTTATTCAACTGTCTGACAATTTCGAAAAACCACAGATCAAATGCCAATTCATGGACGTCAAGCCTGTTAAAAGGGTTGAAATCGGACTGATTGAGAGCTATCCCGATTTTATCGAGCATACCCAGGGCAAGTTCCGGAATATCTATAAATCTGACTCCATACACTTCCATAAATCGGTCGTAAACACTTGACAACGTATGTCCACCAGGAATAAACCCTAAAGCTCTTGTCTTCATAACGGGGAAAAAACAGTCCAGAACTACTCTTTTGGTTCCGTATGCAGCCCTTGTTTCCCGGCGTAATATTTCTTTCGGAAGGTACAGACTTGTAGAATATGGACCCCATCTTCCGTAATTGTCCGACTGAGGATTCCTGCCTTCAACATCCAGGCTCCCCCGCCAGTCTGAAAACGCAGTGGCTTCCACCTCTATACCGGCTTCCATAAGAACATGGCTGAACTGCACCGCCATAGTACCCATAACAAACGATGTTGTCTCGACACTTTGATCGTTGAGAGGCGTCAGTTCCCATTGGTATAATCCATTTTCATCCGCATCTTTTACAAATACCGGGGGAAACCCGGGAAGCAAACCGGAACTTGCTGCAGCAACGGTGTTGATATATATGACTTTTTCCGCTTTCGCCTCTTTTAACGCGGATAATATAATATCAAGTTTACCCCCATCTAAAGCTAATCCACTGTTTAACCAGTGAAACCTGTTTTCAAAACCGGAATTTGCGGCAATCTCTTCCATCTGTTTACCCGTTTCATAACCAACGGATTTACTAAGGTCCCGGGATATAATCGTGACACCCCCTGATTCCCCGACAAGGTTCAAAACAGCCGTCGCAAGAGCGCCTCCCAGGCCCGGTCCCGTTGCTCCTGCAAGCACAAAGTGCTTTCCTTTCATCCAATTGAGGTCAAAATTGTTTTTCTGAATAAATGAATTCTGGGCAGACCGGTTTCCGTTTAGAATACTTTTTGCCTCCTTTGGAAATAAATCGACCTCTTCTTTAGTTGGCCGTGGAATGACGGGTGCTCCCTGCCGGATGGGAATTCCTTCCGCAGGTTTACCAAAATAACTTGTGATCTCTGAAGGCATTTGGGTTCCTTTGTGAATTATAAGATTTTCGTTTTTAAACTAATCTCCAAAATACTACCTCAATCTCAAAATAAATCAGGCATACATTCTTCGTTTTTCAATATCTATTTTTTGTTTTCAGACTTCTCCCCCTCAGTCGCTTCCTTATCCTCTCCATTTTTGATATTCCATTCCGCTCTTTTTGAGATGCAGTATTCCTCTATCCGGTTAACTTCCGTTTCATCGATAAAATAATCCCCAAGTTTGATATCGCTATTCGGATCGCCGTGAAAATCCGACCCCCCGCTGGTCAAAAGCTTCAGTTTTTTTGCAAGCAATGTAAAGTGTCGTATGTCTTCCGGTGTGTGCTTAGGATGCATAACTTCAATACCGTCCAATCCTTCCTTAGCGAGTTCCTTGATTATCTTATCATCGCACTGTAGTGCCGGGTGAGCGATAAATGCGGCGCCACCGATAGAATGTATCAGATTGATTACTTCTACTGCGGTAATGCGGTATTTTTCGACGTAGACAGGACCGTCATTCCCCAGGTATTTTTCAAACGCCTCGTCTCGGGTCTTTGCCCAGCCGCCTTGAATCAGCATATCAGCCAAATGAGGTCTGCCTATCGGTCCGTTCCTGGCAGATTCGGCAACTTTGTCAATAGAGATGTTTATTCCCATTTTCTCAAGTAAATCGATCATTTCCTGCGCTCTTTGGAAGCGCCGTCTCCCAAAAAGATACAGGTAATCGAGAAACCTTTTGCTGTGGTGATTAATAAAATACCCCAGGAAATGGAGGTCGTTCCCATTAAACTCTGCGCTTAACTCAACACCGGGTATTATCCTTATTTTGAACATGGACGCCCTTCTATTCAAAACATCGATAGCCGCAACGCTATCATGATCGGTAACGGAAATACACCCGATATCCGTATCTCTCAAACGTAACAGCAGCTCGTCGGGCTTCAGATATCCGTCCGACATGGTAGTATGAATATGTAAATCCGCTTTTAACGTCTTTTTCATTTCTGTGAAAATCAATCAAAGAAAACGTTCAAATTAAGGATAAAACACGCTTGCACAGAAGCGGCAAATCATTTCCAGTCCATGAGAAGTCTTGCCAGCAATCTAACACCCACACCTGTCGGTCCTTTGGGCAAATAGGATTTTTCATTTACGTCCCAGGCGGTTCCTGCAATATCGAGGTGAACCCAAGGGGTCTTTTTTACAAACTTTTGAAGAAACGCGGCGCCGAAAGTAGCGCCTGCTCCCGGACCATTGCTGTTCTTTATATCGGCTACGCTGCTTTTGATATGCTCATCGTATTCCTGATAGAGCGGCATTTCCCAGACCATATCCCCGGATTTATCCGCCGCCGTCGATACTTTTTTTAGAAGTAGAGCATTGTTGCCGAACATCCCGGTTGCATAATGCCCAAGGGCAACAACAATAGCGCCTGTCAGAGTTGCCAAGTCTACAATCGCGTCCGGTTTATACTTGTCGACCGCGTATGCCAGCGCATCTGAAAGAATCAGCCGTCCTTCCGCATCCGTGTTAATCACTTCAACAGTCAAACCCGAGTAGGTTGTGATGATATCGCCCGGTTTCAGCGCCTTTCCGCCGGGAAGGTTTTCAGTTGTCGTTATGATTCCGATAACGTTTACCTTCAATTTTCCCGGTATCTCTTTTAATATTTTCATCACACCAAGGACAGCCGCCGCGCCGCACATATCGTACTTCATTTCTTCCATCTTCTTCGAGGGTTTTAACGAGATTCCCCCTGAATCGAAGGTCACCCCTTTACCCACAAGTGCAACGGTATCGGCATCTTTGACTCCACATTTATATTCCAGCACAATCAGATAGGGAGGTTCGCTGCTTCCTCGTGCTACACCGAGAAGAGCGTTCATACCCATCTTTGATAATTTTGCCTTGTCAAAAACAGTGCATTTAAACCCGTTTTCTTTAGCGATTTTTCTTGCATCTTCCGCAAGATAAGTAGGTGTAACCGTATTACCGGGATTTGAAGCGAGGTCCCGGGCATAACTTGTGCCTTTCGCAAATACCAAACCCTCTTCTGCCCCGGAGCGGTACTCATCGAAATTTTTCCGTTCCGTATCATAAAGTCCTATTTCGGTCACCGGCGTAATTTTTTTCGTATCTTCCGTTTTGAATTTTGTGAATTCATACAAACTCATAACGGCGCCTTCAGCCGCGTAATGGGATATTTCCCGCGGTGACAGCCCTCCGTCAGAAATGCCCGTTAAACAAAGGATAAAACGTTTTAATTTAAGACTTTTCGCTTGTTTTGCCGCAGTACCGAATACTTGCCGCGCTTTCTCTCCGTTGAATTCACGCTTTTTCCCCATTCCGACCAGGAGTATCCTCTTAACAGACGATTTATCCGATGAGTATACAAGGACGGTTTCGTTTAATTCACCCTTGAAATCACCGGTATTCAGTATCCCTGCAAGTCTTCTTCCTGACACCCTGTCAACCTCTCTTAACCAATCTTCTCCCTTTTTAGTTTCCTGAAAAAGGAATACACAAAGTATATTGGTATGAAGGTTTTGAATTTTTCCTGTTCTGACGGTTATATTCATCTTTGCCTTTTCTATTAATTAAACATGTTGTCAGGAAACCGAGCTTTCTTCTTTCGAAACCCCATCCTGAAAACTATTTTTCCTGGCT
>JADFON010000215.1 GCA_022562855.1 Candidatus Zhuqueibacterota bacterium
GATTTACAGGGATATCGGAGCTCGATCAGTCGGCAGGGACGTTTCGTTATGGTGCGGGCGACACCCGGGTAGGTATCCGTTATGCAACTCCGAATGTTCCCGCTGCGGAGAACAATATCGCTGTAGAGTTATATTACTCGTTTCCATCAGGATTTGATGAGGGTGAGCGAATTGTCCGTGCATTTTCTTCTGAAGGGGGAAGCTTTGGTGCTGCTGCGTATATGGATTTTAACTGGAACAACTGGTCGGCAAAAATCAACGGGGGATTTTATCACGCCGGTGGCAAAGTGCAAAAAATCTCCGATCCACGCAACACATTCTGGTACAATACACTCAATGGTGTGTATGGAATAGGTCCAAGCGGAGAAATAATACAATCAAGTCAATTCCACATCGGAGTTGGGTTAGGAAAAAACTTCTTTTTCGGAACCAAGATTTTTGGCGAGTACTATTCGCAAAACATTCTGGTAAAAGAGGGCAGCGGGAAAAGTCTTGGTAATATCGCCGGAGGAATTACCATATACAAGAAACCTGGGATCGATATAAAATTGGGTGGCGACATGCCTCTCGGCGAAATACGTCCTAACACGGGTTTTTTCCTTGATGTCCGTTTGAACAGTATAATTGGAGGACGCAGACGTTTACTGGCTCCAGCTCCAGTCAATCCTCTGGAAGAACTTGCTTTTGAGCCGGGTGTAAAACCCTTTATACAAAGTGAAGGTGTGTTATATTCTGTGCAAAGCACGCCTGTCAGGGATAACATTTTTGTCATTGACGGTACGCCGTCAATGCTCGGGCGCGGAGTTGGGGGTGGTCCTCCGGGAGAAGAAGTCTTGCGAGGTATAATAGAATTTGTACAAATACTAATCGATTCTATTCCCAATGGTTCAAATATAGCTCTAATATCGTATAATAATGAAGTAGCTACTTTGTCGTGGCAAAATATAGATGATTCAAAAAAAGAAGAGATCAAAAATTCCGTAAGAGACATTCCGGACTTGATGAATGTCAAAGCGGACGCCATTGAGGCTAATCCTGCCGCTTTACTCAGGCAGGAACTGCTTGAAGAGGCGATCTCCCAGTCTTACAGACAGTTGGAGACCTTTAAAAATACTGACTATAACAAGCAGCACCTCCAAAGAGTAATACTGTTCTCGGATGGCATCGATGAATCATCGTTTCCCCATAATATCGCAACAGGTTTTGACGCTATTCAGCGAAAATATCAGCTTAACAGGGATGATTTTAGATTCTTTTATTATATTCACACAAATCCCAATACGGAAGGGGCAAGAATTGACGATAACATTATAGCTTTTTCTGAACGTGAAGACGGGAAAGTAAAACGATCTGTCGACATCAATAATGTTGATGAAGTATTAATAGAAGAATTAAATTTTAATGGGGTCGCAGAGCAAACCACTCTCGCTTATCTGTCACAACTAAGTAAAATGGCGATCCTGGAATTCAATACCCGAAACCTGGGTAGTTTCGGCGATCCCTTGTACAACGCATTTAGGTCGGTATTTGACAATAATGTTTACTTTGTGCTAACACCAAAGAGCGAAATACGTGCCATAATGTCAAGCGAAGGTATTAGACGGAATCAAAAAGTCGTTATTAGAGATATGGTGAAATTCGGAAAGAGATTGGGCGCCGATTATGTAGTTTATGGAGAAGTCTTAAGTTATAATTTGACAAGAGGAAGAGGTATACATATACCCTATTTAATAGGGTTTCCAAAAACAGTGGCGGAAATAGAGGTTGCAATCCAGCTTGTTGATGTCTCTGATGGCACCTTAAAATATGTTGATACTATAAGCGCTTCAGCCAGCAAAGGCACCGGAGTAATGTTTTTCTCCGGAAAGAGAGAAAACAAACTTGCCCAGTTGTCAGGAATAGAGTTGATGGAATTACAAAAGAAACTAATGTTAGATTGGGCAAAAAAGCTCAAGGAAAGCATGTTTGAGGATCTGGACGCTATCCCGGGAGGAAATTAAAAAAAGATTCGCCGGTTATTTTTCAAAGTCGATTATTATAGTATTTTGCTGACTCGAGGCGAATAAATTGAGGGTCTGAGTTTTTGTTTTGCCTTCAAAATGTGCCTGAATTGAATAGACTCCTTCAGGAAGCTGGAAATTTCCCCTCCAGGTGTTTGATTCTTCTATCAATACTCCGTCCTGATTATAAACCTGAAAAAGCACACCGGTTGCCGGTACTTTCTTTGCTTCACTTGCAAAACATTGAAACGAAAACCTGACCTGTTCGATATTAAAAGTAAAATCTAACGTTGATGTGGAATCACTGTGTACCTCAATGTTTTCCCGACGGATTATTCCCTTATAATTACCCTCAACAGTGTAAAGACCGACAGGTAAATATGTGGTTGTTCCACGCCATTGCGATTCCTCAAGCGCGAGTTCGTTATAAGGTTGTCTGAAAATCTTAATCTGTGTTCCGCTGGCAACGTTTGTCTGAAGCAGGTCCAAAAAGCATTGATATGCAATTCTCCCCCTACCGACATTAAACTGAAATTCCAATTGAGGCTGTGTGCCGGATAATATTTCGACTTCCTGAGTTTGTTGAGGAAGTCCCTCATATAAGGCTTCAACAGCATATTTCCCCTCCGGAAGATTGGTTACGATTCCTTCGGCGTCAGTACCGGTAAATACAGCTTCACCCGTAGAGTGATACACCCTCGTAATTGTCCCATAGGCTTTTCCGTCAAGCGTATTTTCAATCTTATGTAGATAACTGAATTCCCCTGTAGGAACCATAAAAACGAAATTAAGGTCGGTCCTTTCTCCGGAAATCACTTCGAAGGATCTCATTATCGAGGTGTCCTGATGGCTTGCAATAAAATTATAGCTTCCCGGATCTAAATTTTCAAAAATGCCCTTCCAAAATATCTGAGTATCGACTTTCTGCCCGGTTCCATCAAATAGTTCTACGGTCGAACCGTAAGCAGGGAAGCTGTTTTCACTCCCTATAAAACATCTATAACCCGCTGAACCGAAACTTTCCCTTTCAGCAAAGTCTGTTAACATGGTTGAGTAATGTTGAATCAATCTTTCAGCATCCCAGGCGGGTACGTACATTCCGTTTCCGGCATTCACTAATTCGGAAATTAGCGGATTATCTTCCTTAAGATCTGTAAATCCAACTACGTCAAGCCGTGTGATAAGCCCTCTGTTCATTAAGGTTTGTGCGACATTTATCGGACCCCCGCCTGTGTTTTCAACTCCGTCGGTAACGATTATAATATAATTAATACCATTTGGCGTCAAAGATTGACTTCCATATAATAACGCAGAGGCAATAGGACTCATTCCTTCCGGATTGAGCTTGTCAAGTTCGTCGGCAATCGTTGAGACGGAATTGTTCCCTGGTGGTAAAGGGGAAAAATATGCCTCGGTTCCGCCTGTAGCGTCCGATCCAAAAATTGTAAGACCTATTCTTACAGAAGTATTTACGTTCACAAAGTCATTGACAAACCGTTTGGCATGGAGAAATCTGCTTTGTCCGTTAATCTCCTGTCTCATCCTTTCCGAAGAATCAAACACTATTAGAACGGTCTGGCTGCTCTGTGCAAAAACGACAGCATTAAATACACAAAAAACAAACGCTAACGATAAAATACTTTTTGCAATTGGTTTCATACCCTAAAAATAGAAATATTTATTTATTGAGTCAACAAAAAACTGAATTTAAAGTGTAATACTAATGTTATTGTCGAAGTTATCGGAAAAATGTTCCACCCTCATGCCCATAAACATTTGCTGCACCCGGTCAATTTCATTATAGAGGGACCTGTCTACGAAAATCAAGCACAAATAACCTTGTATTTCTATCTAAATATTTTATGGTACGCATGTTGCTACTTAACGGCTTGATGTAAAGTATTTGGACAAATTGTGTTCTTTTTTCAAAGTCGTCCTACTTTATTATCGACTTTGATTTAAAGTACATTAATATTGAATCCACCAAAAATAGGTAACACTCATGTTGCGAGGACTCTATTCTAATGCGGCTGCAATGATATCATTACAGCTAAAGCAAGAAGTTACAGCTAATAATTTAGCAAATGCGAATACCACGGGATATAAAAAAGACGGGGTATTCAGAAAGTATTTGATCGATCACGATACTATTCTACAGCGGAATGCAACGGATTTTAGAAAAATCGAAGACGTTGATGTTGTTTTGACAAATTTCAAGCAGGGTGATCTGACTCCTACCGGTAATCCTCTTGATACAGCAATTGATGGAGACGGATTCTTCACGGTTCAGACTCCCCAGGGCGTTCGCTATACACGCAACGGAAATTTTCAACTTGATCAGAACGGTTTATTAGTAACCGGAAACGGATACTTTGTACTCGGCGTTAACGGTCCGATACAGCTTCAAGGTCAAACTATCATGATTGGCGATGACGGTACGATTTCGGTCGATGGCGCTCTCGTTGAAGTTCTTCAAATTGTTGATTTTCCGAAACCGTATCAGCTTAACAAAATAGGTGACGGTTTATTTGAGGCGGCTGACGGTGCGGCGAATTTGCTAAATACAACGCTATTTAAACTGCGTCAGGGTTTTCTGGAGCAGGCG
>JADFON010000216.1 GCA_022562855.1 Candidatus Zhuqueibacterota bacterium
TAATCTCCATGCCATAATACTCGGCGGCACGTTTACTGGCGATCGCAGCAGCATGTAACATTTTTTTTTCTTTGATCATCTGGACGCTGCCCGCAGTGTCATACGCAGGAAAGTTTTCAATTTCCGGGTGTTTCGATAAAAATTTCTCGCATTGGGCAAGACCCTGGGGATGCGAATATACTTGTTTTAAATCTTCGATTTTTGTACCCGGATGGGCTATTAAATTATGTATTACCCGCACCTGCGTTTCACCGACAATCCAGAGGTCATTTTTCAGCAGTAAGTCATAATTCCGATGGATAGGTCCAGTCAAGGAATTCTCGATAGGAAGTACTCCCGCATTCACCTCCTGAGCCGTTACTTGTTCAAATACATCATCAAAAGAATGCAGAGGTTTTAAATCCACATCACTGTTGTAATACTTCATGGCAGCAGCTTCGCTAAATGCTCCCCTGTTGCCCTGGAAGGCGACTTTTTTTACCTTGATACCGGAATCAGCCATAATCAAATTCCTCATATTGAATGATACATATATAGGCGCATAAAAAAACCCCTCTCAGCAAATTGAGAGGGGTTTTTTAAAAACTTTAAACAATTTACTGAAAACAGGTTAAGGTATACCCATAATCATCCCCATAATTGTCATTATAAAAATTATATTCTTTGTTCTCAGCATGGTATTTTCAATCAGTAAAAGTTGGACGCTCAAATATAATGATTTATTTCAAATAGTCAAGAAAATAATTATTAAACGTTAAACTTTGTTTCTATTTCAGTACCGAACAACTCAGCGAATATATGGGAGGCAGCCAATTTGCCAATAAATTTCATGAATCACCCTCATCCCTGCTGTAAAGAATTTGTCCGGTGCTCGTTCCGACATATATCCCGCAAGGGTCGTAATCATCCGTTGTCATCGCATGACGATATATATTCAAATAGGCGTCTTTGTTGGGCAGACCTTTGTCCAGTCTTACCCAATGTTCACCTCTGTTTTTGCTTCTAAACACGGCGAATTCTCCATCGACGGGACAGCGAAATTCCGGAGCTTGCTCCGGAATAACATAAATTGTATCCGGGTCATGGGGATGAATAACCAACGGAAATCCAAACCTCGCAGGCAACCCCTCACTTATATCGACCCATTCTACGCCGCTGTTATCGCTTCGATAAACCCCGCAGTGATTTTGTTGATAAAGTACACCCGGTTTTGCCGGATGCGATTCCATATGATGGACACATTGTCCTACGTCAGGAAATTTATCCGGCAAGAAATCTGCAAGTACGCCTTTATTTCGCGGCTCCCAGTTCTGACCCCCGTCTTCGGTGTAAAATGTACCTGCTGCAGATATTCCAACGTGCATTTTATTCTTATCCCCGGGGTCGATACATATACTGTGCACCATCATTCCGCCCATTCCGGGCTGCCATTTATCCCTGGTCGGATGATTTGTAAGTCCATTGATTTCATACCAGTTATTTCCACTATCCTCCGATTTGAACAATGCGGCAGGGTCAACACCTGCATACAAGGCATCCGGTTCATGTTTGTTGCCCGGCGCTATATACCAGATGCGCTTAAGACTATGCACGGAATTTTCATCGAACTTAATATCGGACTCCGGGCTTTCCCAGCTGTTGCCAAAATCTCGACTGATCTGAATTCGTGAACCGCCCATCATTGTGGTCACACAAGCGATCAATGTCGGTTCATTCCGTAAATCGAGTATCAGGTGATTGACATCGTCGCCTTTTAGAAATGGACCGTGAAGCTCCCATTCCTTTCTATCTGTATTACTTGTGAAACGAAATCCCCCTTTATGCGTACCGACTAAGAGTTGTACATCGTTTCTGGTCTCTGCCATGTATTTTTTTCCTCGAATTTTAGAGGGGATAATTTACATCTGATCTTCTTTAACCAGTCCAATAAGATTCCCATCCAAATAAACCCGAGTAGAACTTGTTTAATTTATCCGTATCTTTTCCAATTATTTCAAAATGTACAACAGGTGTTCCCATAATGAACTACATTATTGTGAGGTAATTTTTTTTATCTGCAGGCTTATTATACGGGGAATACCGGTAAAAGTTATTTTATGATCATCATTTTTTTCATATCTGTAAAATCACCGGCAACAAGCTGATAAAAATAGATTCCGGAAGGCAGGGTTACACCGCTGTCATTACGCCCGTTAAAGATTACCCGGTGATTGCCCGGAGATTTATTTTCATTTATTATCAGGGTTCTTACCCGTTGCCCGAGAGCATTGAAAACGTACATACTCACCGGTCCCGAAACTTGAATATTGAACCCTATCGTCGTTACCGGATTAAATGGGTTTGGGTAATTTTGCCGGAGTGAAAATCGTGCCGGTGTACCGGGTTCCCTTTCATCATTAACTGAGGTCAATATTGCGCTGCTGAAAACTCCGGTGCCATGTGTGGCTACAACTACAAGACCATCCGACGCCCTGTTGTCTATCATATCGACGACCACATTGCCAATAGACGAAGCGCCTTCCTGCACCCAAACGGTGCTCGTGCTGTCCAGTTTCAATGTTGAATACAGCCCGATACTCGTTCCGACAAAATATACCGTAGGTCCGCCTGTGCCGGAGTGGATAACCGCCCAACGGGTCGAAGGACCATCACCGCTTCCGTCCGGATTCTGCTCAAGATCTCCGCTGACATCTGTCCAGGTCACCCCTCCATCAGATGAAAAAAACAAGCTGGGAACCTCGTAATTAGAAAAAACGACAAGTATATTGTCGCTGTTTTCACGGTCGACAGCAATACAACTCACATAGGCTCCTATTGGGAAAACGGTACTAGTCATATTATTTTTTGTAGAACCGGCAGAATCAGCATTATCCAGCCGGTATACTTTACCGTTTGCTGTTCCATAATACAACCTGTTTTCCGGGGTCTTTCCCATTCCAAGAGCCGTTATGGATTCGCCGACAACCTGGGACTCCGATATTTTTGTCCAATTTACCGTAGTTTTTTCCTGCACACGCGTGTCTATCGCTGTCAGATCGCTGTTTCTCCAGATAAATTCCCCGCCTGCAAGATACATCCGGTCGGTATTGTTGGGATCAAGCAAAAATGGATTGATAAACAAATATCCGTCTCCACCTTCGGGGTCAACCTGGGTCCATTCGATAGTTGTACCCAAATCACTCAATGTAAACCGAAAAACAGTCCCGTTTTGAGATGAAACATAATAATGTTTTCTTCCATCTGCTACGGCGCTGATAGAACCGTCGCCGCCAAAAACGTTCAACCAGTTTACAGATTCAAAAGCCAATGTAGTAATATACGTGCCATTATCCTGCATTCCCCCGATTATGATGTTTCTGCCGGTGGCTCCCGGATCGGTATGTTCTATAGCAATGGAATAAAATTGTGTTGTAAAGTACCCCTTGTTTAACGGTATCCATATGACGTTTCCGTTTCCCGAGGCGGTATTATCGATCGTCAGCATTACTCCTCCGTCATTACCGGAGAGCATCCAATTGGGAGTTAAAGGATAAAACACCAAAGAATGCTGGTCGGGATGATGGCTTGGATATGTTGTAAAAAGATTAACGTTATCGGGGCTGTATCCTCCGACCCAGGCAGTATTACTTGATGAAGCAAATCCGTCGGTGGACCTGTAAAGACTGGTACCGCCAATAAAAACAGTGTTTTCATCGTCAGGTTTTACTTTTATTATCAAATTATAGGATCTTTGGGAGTCAAAATTCCCAATTTCGCCCCCATCCGCCGGTAGAAATGTGGAACGGTCTTCCCAGGTTCCGGAACCCGCTCCATTATCGGTATATTTCCACAAACTATGGTCATTTCGACCACCACCCGGTGTTTCAGCAAGAAAATAGACGATATTTTCATTTGAGGGAGCTATATCCATCACGATTCTTTTATACGTAGTTGGCCAACCTGCAGGAGTTATATCAGTCCAAGTCGTCCCGTCAACCGATCTCCAGATGCCTTTGCTGATTCCATCACTGCTCAATACGGCGTATACTACTCCGCTTGAAGAAATAGCCACGTCGGTATATGGAGACCATGGCTCCGAACCACCCAAAACATCAGACCAGGTAGCGCCACCGTCAACGCTTCTTTTAATTGACCCAAAGACTGCGGCATAAATTTCGTCTTGTGCAGAATTCGAAGGATCGATTCCAATATTCCAGACAAAATCGAATAACGATTCGAAAGTTTGCGGTGTGCCGGAGAAGGTCTCCGAAAGCTGTGTCCAGGTATCGCCTCCGTCAGTCGATTTAAAAATTCCATCTCCTAAATAATCTGCATCACTTCCGCCGCCCCGTGCTGAGTTTCCGGTAAATTCTCCTGTCCCATAATACCATGTATCGGTTTTCCCTGCACGGGTATCCTGAATAAGAGAGGTCACACTATGTAAGTCCGACAAACCCGTTGTTTTTGTCCATGAGGAACCCAAATTTGTGGATTTCCACATTCCCCCGGATACACCTCCCGCAAGAATAGTTCGTTCCGTTAAGTCAGCAACATCTATAGCAAGCGCACGAGTCCTGCCACCAACATTAAAAGGTCCTCGTCTTGCCCAATTATAGACTTGTG
>JADFON010000217.1 GCA_022562855.1 Candidatus Zhuqueibacterota bacterium
AGAATAGACATTCCTGCCCCTGCCCCGTATTTGGGCCTGCCCCGCTTCTTAGTGTCTGTTGATCATTTCTTCATTGAGATTTTAAATATGAGGAGAGTATGAAAATTTTATCGCGCTCGGAAGAAATAGTGCTTCTTGCGGTCTGGAAACTACAGGATGATGCTTACGGAGTCGAGATCAGGAAAAATGTAACCCGCGCGACCGGACACGACTGGTCGATAGGCGCTATCTATGCACCCCTTCACCGGCTGGAAAAGAAAAAACTGGTGAGGTCGTTCATGGGCGAACCGGTGGCAGAGCGCGGCGGACGAAGCAAGGTATATTATACGGTCACCCCGGAAGGAAAAAATGCATTGATCGAGACAAGACAGATACACGAAACCATCTGGAGAGACATACCCGATTTGGGAATTTCGTAAGTTCTTGTTCGCTGGAAAACGTCATAATTGTGTTCTCCGATTCATTTTATGTACCTCAAATAGCCGCACAGAATAAGAATCGATTGACCGATTTCACACAAACAAGGAAAACGTTTACAGGTATGTTTCGAAAACAAGGCAAGAGGGTGGAAAATTCCAGTTTTTTCCCTCAACTATTGCGAATGTTGCGCCCGTTATTGAGAATGAAACGCTTGAACGGATTCAATTTGAGTCAGTTTTTAGACAATTCTTTGAATGTTGAAACAAACGTCTCGATGTCTTCGGATGTATTATAAAAATAAGGAGAGATTCGTACGTATTCGTTGCGGTAATCAACTATTATGTTATTTTCTCTAAGCGCTTTTACAACCTTTCCCGGATTATCGTGCCGGACCATGACGATTGCTGCCTTGTTTTCAGGTTTTTCAGGAGACCGGATTGAAAAACCCGCCCGGTTTAACTGTTCAGTCAACTCATTGATCAAAGACAACGTCGCTGCACGGATGTTATCCACACCGATTTCCGAAACGATTTCCAATCCACCTTTAAAGGCGAGTAAAGAGGCTAAGGCGGGAGTGCCTGTCTCAAACCGCCTGGCGTCGTCATGTAAATCGACTGCGTCGGGACAGAACTCAAATTGATTTTTTGTTCCGAACCACCCGGCTGACGTCGGTTTCAAGGAATCTATAAGATCTTTACGGACATAGAGAAACGTGACCCCCGGTCCGCCAAGCAGCCATTTTAATCCGCCCGACACCATCATATCGATTTTCATTTCGTGCACATTAACCGGGATTTGACCCACCGACTGATAACCGTCGAATATGCATAATGCTCCCTTAGTACGGGCAATCTCATTAATACCGGCGATATCCTGTATATTTCCGCTGGTGAAGAACACGTGCGAGGTCGACACGATGGCTGTAGTATCATCGATCGCCTGCCGGTATTTATCAATACTTATATTGACTTTATCATCGGAACGGATTATCCGGGTGTCGACACCCAATGGTTTCTTGGAAATCCACTGGTAATTCGAAGTGGGAAAATCGAGCTCTGTGACAACTATCTTTTTCCGTTCGTCGAATTGAAAACAGGAGGCTACAATTGAAAGGATCGAGGAAATGCTATGCCCGAATGCAATCTCGGATTCATCGGCGTTTATTATTCCTGCGATCAATTTTCTTACGGAATCTATCTCTTTCGTCCAATTCGAATACCATGCAGAAGCGCCGGATTCATCCCACTCGTTCAGAAATTGCTCGACATATCTCCTCGATCGCAGGGACAGCGCCCCTAATGAGCAGGAATTCAGATAAATCTTTTTATCGAAAATGGGAAATTGACTGCGGTATTCCGAGAGGTCCATGAGGCGTTTTAACAATCGCTAAAAGCGGTATTTATATCTCACTAATTAACAATCGAACAAATTTCACTGAATTAGCGTACAACTTTGCAAACGGGGGAAAATTAAGACGAAAGGAAAAATTCAGAAGTTAACCGTCCGTGCCACCCTTTTTTTCTTTAGCTTTCATCATTACATTCTCTTTAATATCGTCGTAATGTTTCTCATAGAATTTCACAAGTTCTGACGAAAGTAATTTACAGCGTCCATATGCCCCGGGTTCAAGACCGCTGCTCGCTTTTATCAGATTTACCGCCTTCGAAGTCTTAGCGTATTCAACGCAGTCGTCACGGCGTCCTCCGCATAGAACAAGCACCGGGCTTTTGAATCCAAGCATCGGGTATGGACGGGCATATTTGTGAAGCAGACACATTTTTTTCAGACGCTCCAGTTCCCGGTAGAAATCAAAGAGGTCGTTTAGTTTCAATCCTTTTGCTAAAGCATCTACAAACCCTTTTCTTAATTCCTTATTATTGGCTTTAACATACAAATTGTCAGTAGCAGATCTCAAAGGAACCGGATCATCAAAAATCCCTGACACCGCAAGATCCATTATGTCGGCGGTAATCAAAATGTTGGCATAATGAGACTCTACATCCTCGTCCTCTTTAACCACATCTTTGTTGCCCTGGTGATAATCGCTGAATTTTTTCAGAGCGGATACCAATTCGCTTTCGAGATTTATTGATTTGGCAGTGAGAAAGCTTTTTGAGGTCTCCTGCAGGTAATACTCTTTTCGCTTCTCGATAGGCAGTTCAACATACTGTCCGACATTCTCGATTGCACCCATATCATGCATCAACCCGAGTATACCGATGTTTATCAAGTCCGATTTATCAAACCTGATACCTGTCGTCATATAGGCGTTTTGCAGGATTTCAAGAGCGAAAATGGATACGTTTATCGAATGATAAAAGTAACGCGGAATACCGGATTTACTCGTGACCTCATCGATCGACCTGCCCCTGAAAAGAACATAGATCAATTCATCGTCTCTCAGGATATCTTCCAGATATAAACCAAGTGTTTTTTCGAGTCTCCCGATAGATGATCTATATTCCTGCCGGTTTTTCTTGGACTCAACTAATTTAGTGAAATCGCTTTTGATACGTTCCCGGAAAAACTCCGCAACCTTTTTACCCTTTTTTATAGATATTTGAAAATTATAATCCGGGTTGTTATCTTTCAACTGCACAAGACGCTGAACATGATCTGCAGTCAGCTCCGTATCTTTTGGATACAGTATTCCACCGGTATTATTATTGATTGGTTCGGCAAGCTGAAAACCGCGAGGAAACGGGCGCTTTACTTCTGCGTCATACCTCATCATCGAAACAAACGCCTTTAAATTTTCGACGTTTAGCGTCCCGGGATTAATGATAAACAGCTGCCAGATCTTCTCTTTACTCAAAACTCAATTTGCCCTGTATTTTTGAGAAACTAACATTGTCGGCATTGTTTGTTTGCCAGTCAAACTATTGCCGGTTTCTTACTTGATTAGAGATTTTTCTTTCAACCGCAGAATATGTATGAAGGCATAAAACGACTAAGGCAAGATAATCACCAGACAGTGGTCGTAAAACAGTATAATCAATCCATACAATAATAACAACAAAAATTTATTTTTAGACGCCGCTTGCCAGTCTCAGGGCGCACAATAATATCGCCTATTCAAATTTAACCGCTCTTACATATATATTAAATACAACATTCAGTCTGAATAATTCACCTTATGATAAATATTTTGTCGGTTGCCGGTAGTATAAAACCGGATACTTCACTTATGGTACATCATAATGAAATCATAATATCCTTTTTCGAGATTCTTTATTTCATCTATTTCATACTGAAAAACTCCGTCTTTCAGTCTGTAATATTTGGCGTTCGGTATCTTTTCTATGTCTATTTTGCGCCTTGTCGAATAGAGATAATTAATGCCGTTCTCCGGTACAAGAAACGCAATATACGGTAAATCGGGATTAGCTGTTTCTACTATTTTAATTATCTGACCTGCCGGGGGAATATACATAAAAGGAAAAAACGGCTGCCATCTTATTTCGTCGTGAAAAGCCTTCCGTAGAAAATCCGGCATCGGAAGGTTGAGCGGTGGCTTTTCCTCGCGTACATTTCTTTTTCGCTCATTAATCAGTTGCAGCAAGGGGTTACTGTCTATTATCCGCTGAATACGTTGACTTCTCCTTACAAAAGCACGGTCAATCACATTTTTCATAATCGGGTTTTTTAGGAATTTTTTACTTTTGTCGAGAGTCGTTTTACTAATAGGCTCTTCTTCAAGTCTCTTTTCCAGATGTTTTATTCCATCGTCCGTCAAAAAGATTCCCCTCGATTTCAACAAGGCAAGAACCTCATGCAGTTTTGCTCTCGGTACAATTTTGACTGTCATTTTTTGTCTTGTAACTAATTGAATATATGTAAATATTCCCGTTGTGCAATTAGAGATTGATGAATAACGAGCATATTTATTATAATTTCCACTGAATTCTCATGTCGTTTCGGTCCCGCCTTAGTGAGTGGTCGCTACGTGAATCATTCGTGCTCATTGCGGGGTCAGAGACGACCCCGCATACGGATTTTGGAACCAATTCTTTTGTTTTACAACACCCGCCTTAGCGGGAGGAAATCTCAGCGTAAAGATTTCTCAGCCTGCCACTACGTCATCCCGTAGTTGGGCCTGCCCCATAGTTGTGTCTGCCGCTATGTCCGCTGGCGCGGCGCCGTTTTTTGGAGACTACGCGCTTCACGTAGTGATCCCTCAT
>JADFON010000218.1 GCA_022562855.1 Candidatus Zhuqueibacterota bacterium
TCTGCATGAGTACCAATTCTTTTTATTAGAACAACTTTGTTTTTGTAACTAATCTTGGTATCAATTCTGTAATTGTTTCCTTTAATGTTAAACACTACACGATTTTCTGCCAAAAAACTCGCTTGGGCGTATCGAGCTTTTATATCGTTTGGAGAAGACCATTCAAAATCCTCTACCTCATAAACCCATGCAAAAAGTTGTGGTCTTATGTCGGAGTGCTGCTCAGCAAAATCCAATAGTCGTTTTTTCCCAATTACTTTCAATACCTACCAACCATTTATCGTAATGTTCCCAATAATAGATCAAAGTAATTGCTCCCTTACAGGGAACAATATATGAATATTTTAATTGTAGCGCAAGCCTTTTTTTAAATTAATCAATTTTTTTCATTAGGTCTATTCCATCCAAAATCATTTCTGACTCAAACTTCCTTCAACAAACCGCGATTTTTCATCCAGATAATTACTTCCTTTGTCAACTCCTGTATAAGTTCGTTGTTTGTCGGATCGGGGTGGTCGGATTGAAACCAAACCAGGTCTTTCGGTTCACCCGCTTTGTCATACAGCGCTGTTGCGCACTCCCGTGGAAACAGTTCATCGGACTCCCCGCCAACTACCAGCAAAGGTCTTGGGGCTATGTATTGAATGTAGTGCATGGGTTCAAGAGGATACATTATCGTTTTTGCCAATCTGCCGACAAAGTTGTTAAATACCGGGATCTTGAATGGGAGATTGGTAGCTGCCAGTTTTTCTATTTTTCCTCCACCGAACAGAGAAGCGACCGATTTTATTCTTGAATCGCAGGCAGCGGCGGCAACGCCAAAAAACGATCCGAAACTCACACCGGTCAGATAAATTCTTTCAGGATCGACGTCCTCCCTCTTTTCAAGCATATCCAAAACCATGAACAAACCGCGGACGCAGTTCATCGCTGCCCGCCGGATTTTTGGCAGCGCTATAAGGAGTTGCCACCATTTGATTCTTTTTTCGCCATCATACGGATAATCTATGCTGAGGATAATGACCGGTTCGATACCGGGCATGTCTTCTACGAGGTCCACAACATCCTTTCCCGTAAACAGCCCCGCAAGCAGAAGCATAACCGGCAGTTTGCCCTTGTTGTTTTCGGGGATTTTCATGTAACCGATAAACCTGAATCCAAGCGAAGATTGAATGATAAATTGTTCAATTGACGCACCATTTTTCTGCTTGACAATATGCGTTTCTATACCGGTTATTCTTGCGGCTGTCCGTTTGAAATATTTCCGGTTATCACGGAACAAATACCACAAAAACCAAAGTAGAAATCCTGCTAAGATTATCAAAAAATAAATCATTTGTATCCTATATCTAAGATGAAATTTTTTTCAGGCTGGTAATCTGCATGGACGGTTATTAAGCTTTGTTCCTTAGGACACATCCGGCAAGAACCCCGGTGTGTTCCCCGTCTTTTACTGCAAATTTGCCGTTAACAAGAACATGCCGGATTCCTTCGGCGTATTGTTTTGGTTTCTGGAAAGTTGCATTATCTTTTACATTATCCGGATCAAAAACTACTATATCGGCAAAAAAATCGCGCTTAAGCTTTCCCCTTTTTTCAAGAAGCAGTTTTTCCGCCGGCATAGCGGTCATCTTGTGAATAGCCGTCGGCAGGTCAAAGATTTTTTCATCGCGGGAATAATGACCGAGAACCCTGGCAAAGGCGCCGAAATTACGGGGATGGGGGCTGCCTCTGCTTTCGGTAGTCATTGCCGAACCGTCCGAACATATCATTCCAAGAGGGTGCGAGAGAATGCGCTTTGTATTCTCTTCACCCATGCCGAAACCGACCATTCCGACACTTCCGCCGTTTCTCAGGAGCATAGCGACGGTCTCGGCGTAAGGTTCTGTATTTTTGTCTGCTGCGATTTCGTCCATCCGCCATCCGGCATATTTTTGGTCTTCTTCAGCCCGTGCACGGGAAACCATAACCGAATTCCAGGAGCCGAGTGTCCGGACTTTGTTGAGGACATAGGTTTTGATCTCTTTCTCAAGCGATGCGTCGCTAAGCCGTTCAAGAAACCTTCCGCCTTCACGGCTCCAGGTTGGAAAAAGGTTGCTGAGTCCTGTACTGTATGCCACATATGGATAGCGGTCGAAATGGACGTTTCCTCTTTGAGAAGAAGCGGTTTCGATCATTTCGAACAAAGGATCGATCTTGTCCCAATTTGATTCCCCCTGAACCTTCAGATGTGAAATCTGAACGGGACATCCGGCGTCACGACCAATAGTCAATGCCTCTTCGACTGCCTCGAGCAAAAAATTGTCCTCGTTGCGCATATGACTTGCGTAAGGCAGACCATACGGTTCAAGCGCTTTTGCCATTTCGATAAGCTCCGGCGTTTTGGCAAAACTTCCGGGGGTGTATTCGAGACCGGTTGAAAAACCGACGGCGCCGCCCTGAAGCGCCTCATCCACCAGCGATCTCATTCGGGCAAGTTCATTCGAGGAAGGTTCGCGGTCCGACTGCCCTATGACAAGTCTCCTGATCGTCCCATGACCAACCATTGTCGCAAAGTTTAAACCGAGTTCCTGCTGAGACAACTCATCGAGATAATCGCCAATGTTTCTCCCCGCGTCAGAAGGTCCCCGTGAACTTCCGTCCTGTCCTGCAATCTCTGTTGTTACGCCCTGCAGGATAGAACTATATCCGGGATTATTTACAATACTGCTCCCGGTGTGAGAATGAATGTTTATCAGTCCCGGCGCTATGACCAATCCTTCCGCATCTATTACCACGGGCGCAGCAGCATTGGAGAGAATGCCAATATCAGAGACTAAATCATCTATTATACCGACCGACCCGGTAAAACCGGGACTGCCGCTGCCGTCAATGATAAGACCGTTCCTGATGATAATGTCGAATTGACGAGGGTCCTGAGAGCATTTTACAAGGTTACCTGCCGCAACAACTGCTACAGCCGCTCCAGTCACTTTTAGAAATTTTCTACGGTTCAAATCTTTCGGATTCATTATGACTATCCTTTATAATCTCTATCGAATATTTTACTTTTTCCTTACATGTACTTCCATCTCGCCCGGCGCACCCTTGCTTTGGTTAAATTCCGTTATTTCAAAACCGGTCTTTTCGAGGAGCGTTTTCAGAGTTTTCCTGTCATAGAGATAAAGATGTTCTTCCGGTTTATTAAACATCCAGTCATTTCCCCTGACTTTCGCATACGCCGACCCAATATCGGGAGTATTTATCAGCAGAAACCCATCATCCTTGAGAATTCTATGAACTTCATACATGTCCTTTACAGGTTCATGAAAATGTTCGATAATATCTATCATGGTTATCGCATCAAAAAAACGGTCTTCAAATTGGGGTTCCACTTCACGCAGCCTGCTGTTGAAAATTTTGACCGGAAATTCACGTTCGACAAGCTTTGTCGCCCAGGGTACAATCTCGATTCCGAATGATTCCCATCCCCATGCGGCGGCATTAGCAAGGATAAACCCCCTGTTGCACCCGATATCGAGAATTCTCCCTTCTTGTTTATACTTATTGACTTCATACATCAACTTCTCGCCGCGCGTCAGCCGTTCGCCGATGTTTTTGAGATTGCCCATTGTCCTGTGGTTGTATGTTTTCTTTTTGAACCAGGACATGAAGTTGCTTTTTTCATATACTTTCTGAACCGCGTTCTCTCTTGCGCGGGGATTTACATAAACCAATCCGCATTTTCTGCACCGAACGTATGCCCACGGGGGAATCTCGTGGAGGGGTTCTACATCTTCCGAACTACACAACGCACATTGTACCGATTCTAAAGTTTCTCCCTTTGCAGACATAGATTCTCACAATTGTTTTCAATAAAAGTGTTCAAATATACCGTGCTTAATCTGTAAAGTCAAATAAATTCTCCCGGGACAAAACGGCGGTTTCGAGTAATTCTGATTACCGGGGGAAGTTTTGTGTTGACACATCGAAAAATTATTAATACATTTTGAGCGCAACACTTCGCACATCTAAATAAGCTTCAAATTCAAACATCAATCACTAAAGCAAAAATCCGGCTTTAGGAGGACAAAATGTATTGCAATAATTTTAAATCTATATTTGTGTATTCTCTAATTTTCGGATCGCTTTTGACATCATGTGGAGGAGAAATGGCAGACACCGGAACGAGAACCTATGCACTGGAACAGGTTGGGTCAACCATGATCGTACAGGTTTATGTGGACGGCTTTGAGGAGCTTACGTTACTTGAAAAAACAACCGCTTACTACCTGTACCGGGCGGCAATCGCCGGACGGGATATTACGTACGACCAGCATCATAAAGACGCGCTTGCAATTCGTAATATATTAGAAGGTATTGTAACGAACAACGAAGGAATCGACAGGACTGTATATGCAAAGATTCTCGAATACACAAAGATGATCTGGATTAATAATGGAATGTATAACGACAGGACACGGGAAAAATTTGTGCCGGATGTTGATTTCGAAACCTTTACGGATGCAGCGAAAACAGCACAATCGAATGGCGCGGACCTCGGACTGAATCCCGGTGAACGTATAGAGGATAAACTTCAATCTTTGAGA
>JADFON010000219.1 GCA_022562855.1 Candidatus Zhuqueibacterota bacterium
GATTACTGACGGCCGACGAACTTGCCGACATTCTAAAAGTAAAAATTTCTACAATAAGAGAATGGACCCATACAAATTATGTACCTCACATTAAATTTGGTAGACTGGTACGTTTTTCTGAGCACGATATAACAAAATGGCTGGAAGAGAAAAAGGTTCAAAGTAATGCATTTGCATAAAAAAAGTCAGATAATATCAGCTCATTAAAAATTGGGACAAAATTGGGACAATTTCATTTCAAAATACACCAAAATACATCAAACTACACCACACTAAAATGGACTTCTAAAATCAGTAATAACAAATACATGTGTTGTTTTTATTGAAGTTACGTGGTATGTGCCGAAGGGGGGACTCGAACCCCCATGTCCGTAAGGACACACGGCCCTGAACCGTGCGCGTCTACCAATTTCACCACTTCGGCATTGATATGTATACCATTGAAAAAATTTGCAGCAAAAACTACGAAATATTAGCCCAAAAGTCAAGAAATAGCCCACAATTATTTCCCCCTTTATCTTGATTCTTACTCTTTTTTATAGTATCTTTTTGAGTTCAAATCTTGTTTGATTACCGTGGATTTTTACTATTTACAAAAACCTTTTTAGGTACTATTCGGTTCTGTTTAAATCGGAGTGATTAGGTTATTTCATGAAAGACGACGGACGACATGTTGTGGCTACAAACCGCAAAGCGCGTCACGATTATTTTATTGTGTCGACTGTCGAAGCGGGGATTGTTCTCCAGGGGTCGGAGGTAAAATCTATCCGCCTGGGAAATCTCAACCTCAAAGACAGCTATGCCTCGATGCGTAAAGGTGAGTTATTCCTGATAGGAACACATATCAGCCACTATCCTCCCGCAAATCAATTCAATCATTTTCCCGAACGTGAGCGAAAATTATTATTAAACAGGCGCGAACTCAATAAACTCGGGGGGAAAATAACGGAAAAGGGAGTTACGCTCGTTCCTATGCAAGTGTATTTTAAAAATGGAAAAGTAAAAGTAGAAATAGCTGTCGTAAAGGGTAAAAGACAATACGATAAACGTCAGGCAATAGCGAAGCGGGATTATGAACGTGAAAAAGAACGGGAATGGAAAACGAAGTAAATAAATAGCGTCAGACCGTCAGGCAATAATACGAAAATAAAAGGATATTACTGATTATGTTTCCTGAAGTAAACGAGCAAATGGATGTGATAAAGCGCGGAGTTGAGGAAATCTTACCGGAAGACGAACTGGTCCGAAAAATCGAGAAAAGCAAGAAAACCAATAAACCATTGATCGTTAAAGAGGGATTTGACCCAACGGCGCCCGATTTGCACATTGGTCACATGATTTCAATACGAAAACTGAGAGATTTCCAGGAACTGGGACACACGGTCGTGTTCTTGATCGGTGATTTTACAGGGCTGGTGGGAGACCCGTCCGGGAGAAGCTCTATCCGAAAAATGATGACAAGGAAAGAAATTGATCAGAACGCGGAGACTTATAAAGACCAGATTTTCAAGGTGCTCGATCCTGAAAAAACCGTTGTGCGGTTTAATAGTGAATGGCTTGGAAAATTAACCATTTATGAATTTTTGGAGCTGACATCAAAGCAAACTATAGCGCGTATGCTCGAACGTGACGATTTCAAAAACAGGTTCGAAAGTGAAACGGATATCAGTATGTTGGAGTTTATATATCCTTTATTACAGGGATACGATTCAGTTGCGTTAAAGGCTGATGTGGAATTGGGAGGTACCGATCAGAAATTTAATCTTCTGATGGCAAGGCTGATTCAAAAACGATATGGCGTGGAAAGCCAGGCGATTGTTATGCTTCCCCTGCTTGAGGGAACCGGCGGGGGTGTTAAAATGAGTAAAAGCCTCAACAATTATATCGGAATCAATGAGCCTCCAAATGAAATATTCGGTAAAGTTATGTCGATTCCCGACTCTTTGATTTACCGGTATTTTTTTCTGGCAACAAGCGTATCGGAATCTGAGCTTGAGAATATTAAGGAGCAGCTAAACGATACATCCGTAAATCCGGTAAACCTGAAGAGAAAACTCGGCAAATCGATTGTAAGTGAGTATTATTCGGAAGAATCCGCCGAAGAAGCAGAACTGGCTTTCGACAGGGTTTTTAAGAACAAAGAGAACCCATTGGATATCGATGAAGTTATTTTGAGTATAGATCAGCCGGTCTGGATAATAAAACTTCTTTCAATTGCAGGATTGATTCAATCCAACGGAGAAGGGAGGAGACTTATCAAGCAGGGTGCTGTATCTGTAAACGGTGAAAAGATCGGAAACGATGACATCGAGATAACTATAGAGAACGGGGCAGTATTGAAAGTGGGGAAACGTAAATTCAAGAAAATCGTATTGAAATACCGGTAAATAATGGAAACTGCAGTCAAAAGGATAATTCGCGATTGGGAATTGGTAGCAATTCGGAGCGCTCTTGGCAGAAAATTCGCCTATGATATATTTCCTGCTGAATTTCATAAGATTACAAGCGATTTGAGTCTCGTATTGTTGTCCGATCCTCAATATTTGAAAGCTAAGGCTGAAAGCGGAAGAGTAGCGCCTATGATTAAAAGAGGGGCGGAAATATCAACAAAAATGATTCAAACCCTTCTTTCAAAAAACTGCACAGTTGTCCCTGTACTGATGCCCGGTAAACCTAAATCATTAAATGCCTTGACAAACTTTTCCCGTCAGCAATCGTTGATGCTTGCAGGCAGAGTATATAGTTGTGTAGATGATTGGCTTCGGCGGGTTAGAAAGGAAAGGGCAATTGGTGTTATTCAGGCAGTCAAGAAGCACCGGACGCCCCTTCTTCAAAGTCTCAACAATGCGTTAAAAGACTGGGAAGCCGTCATTGTTACCCTGGTAAACGACATTTTGGTCGCCGATGAAAGCCTCACTATAATGAGCCTGTTCGATGATTTTATCGGGGATCAGGAAAAAGCGAAAAAGCAGAAAGAGCATAGTGTTGAGGTTGCTGTTTTGGCGCTGATGCTCGCTCGAAAATGCAACTTGCCTGTTGAGGAGATTAAGGAGTTAGGTCTTGCTGCGATGATCCACGATATAGGGATGGTCGTTTACGAACAAAAGCTCAAGGAGATCATTGAGCTTGGCGGTGTGATGCTTGAACCAAACTACATTAAAGATCTTTATGACAAGCATCCTTTATTTGGAGCCTTGCTTGTTTCAAAAAAGAACGGCGATCCGATATCGGGTGTGACGGAAAAAATTCGTGAAATAATTTTTGAACACGAGAATAATAACAATGAAACCGAACCTTATGTTGGCGTTCCCGAATTCAAAGATGAACTGCAAAAGATGAAAATTCCCGAAAACGTAATATACACGGGAGACAACCAAATATTTCCGGCGACCAACAGACTTAAAGACGTGTTCTACCCTGATAATAAGCTGACGAAAAGATTCATTTCAATCCAGGCTCAAATATTACATATAAGTGAACTTTATGTTACAACGCTTAACCAGCTTAGAAATAAGAACATCGATGAACCGCATAAATTGACTATTCAGTTGATGTTAAACAGGGCAGGCGAAGAAATAAATGGCCAGGTATTCGAGGTATTCTTCAACTATTTGATTCCGCCGGCTTATTATCCTGACAATCTTGTAGTGGTTTTATTTTTCAAAAATAAAGCCAAAAATAAAAAATACGAAAAATATAATAATCATACAGGGGTTGTTACTACAGTACTGGATTTAAGCAAACACAAGCGGAAAATGATACGTGTATTGAAGACGCCTTCCGGTAAAGAAGTAACTTCGAAAGTATCTTTTGACTTAATTTATGATAAGAAGGATATGTATTTGAGAATTGATGATTGGGGGAAAAAGAACTGATATTGTGAAGCCAAAGATGAAGATCTACTTAGTTTTTTCCAATCAATTTTAGTGTGCCGGTTGCTATGGCAGCAATAACTATACCGGTTCCCTCATTAAATACACGTTGAATTGTTATTCCCGGCCCGGTCGATCCTCCGCTAAAATCTCCCGGATTTAGATTCTCGAATTCCACAAGTCCGTTGATTACATCTGCGGCAAATAAAAACGAACTGGATTGATAAAGATTTAAAGGTGGTGGATATTACAGAAAACTTTCAGCAAGATTCGTTTCCTCAGACCGTTGAACCGCAAAAGAAAGTTCAATATGTTTTAGAAGTAAACGCAGGGTGGGCAGAAGACCATCAAATTCATATCGGCTCGCCGGTTGTATTTAACAGCAATAACACAAAAACTTTTGCGAATGTGTTTTTTGATGTTCCCTTTACTCCTCAGGCGGTTTTTGGAAACTGGGCTGACGTTAGGCAGTCCAATGCATGCGAGGAAGCTTCTGCCCTTATGGCTATGCGCTGGGTTGATGGAAAAGATTTGCCGCTTAAGGAAGCTGAAGAGGAAATTATCGCGATATCCGATTACGAATTGGAGGCGTATGGACATTTTCATGATACTTCCGCCAAGGATACGGTTGAGAGAATCTTTAACGATTATTTTAAATACAAGGGAGTTTCGGTGCGGTACGGCATAAACATTCAAGATATAAAAAAGGAGC
>JADFON010000220.1 GCA_022562855.1 Candidatus Zhuqueibacterota bacterium
AGGCAATCAAAATTACAGAAAAAGCCGCCCACCTTACTTCTCTTGGGACTATGGCTGCAGGTATTTCACACGAAATAAACCAACCGTTGACGGCGCTGAAAATAAGAGTTGACAGTATGCTCTATTGGAAAGATTCGGATAAGTTTCTCGAAAAAGAATTTGATAAAAAAATGTTTCAAGATCATTTGGAATTTGTATCAGAACAGACTTCACGGATTGACAATATTGTGAGGCAGATACGCTCTCTCGCAGTAAAGGACAGGGATTCAAGAACTGTCTTATTCAATGTTAATAAGGTCATAAAAGATGCTCTTGCAATGATGAAACAGCAAATGTCGGCAAGAGGTATTAAAGTAAATCTAAATCTGGAAAAGAGCAATCCAAATATTGAAGGTCAAATTACTTCATTGCAACAGGTAATAATTAATCTCGTATCAAATGCACGCGATGCTCTTCAATTAAGCAAAAGGAAGAGAAAAGAGATTGATATTCAAACAGAAAAAGACAATGATACTATCAGAATCGTTGTTAGAGATAATGGACCGGGAATTGATAGTGAAAATATTGATCGCCTGTTCGAGCCATTTTTTACTACTAAGGGAGTAGAGGAAGGGATGGGACTTGGTCTATCCATAGTACAAAGTTCTGTCAATGCTATGGGAGGAAGTATTAATGTTAGAAACAACGACAAAGGAGGTGCGTGTTTTACAATTCTGTTACCAATTGCCAAATAAAGTGCCGCGACATCCCGGTACAATTTGGGGACACAATACTAATTTACTCACGAAAACAGGGCAAATGCACTTATCTTTGAATCGTGAAAGCGATATATTGTGCCAAATAATAGTTCTTCTTGAGATGGCTCAAAGGGACGGGGATTCATTGTATGAAAGGTATCCTTATCATCTAAGAGCAAATAGAGATATTGTGCCGATTGTGAAGAGCATACGGGTAGGTTTGCGGGCAGTGAAGAAGTTTGTAATGTCACTTGCAAAGAGAGCTGCGGAGAGCATTGCAACCGCAGAAACGCAACCCATTATTCAGAGTAAAACCAAATGATACTTAGTATTGTTTCCCCAAATTAAAATGATAATTCTATTTGACGGGCAATGCAGCCTTTGCAACAGCGGCATTAACTTTGTAATTGCACGGGATCAAAAGAAGAGGTTTAAATTCTCAATGTTACATTCTAACCCGTCAAAAAAGCTATTGCAGGAGTTTGGTGAATCATATAATAAAGCTGATAGCATTATTTTGATTGATAATCAGAAAGCTTACCTTAAGTCGGCGGCGATTTTGCGGATTGTAAAACATCTTGGCAGGTTGTATCCCCTGCTTTACTTGTTTATTATTATCCCACCGGCTATTCGTAACTTTGTTTATGACGTTATAGCAAAAAACCGGTATAAATGGTTCGGTAAAAACGACGCTTGCGGTGTAAACACGCCGGATGAAGACCGCTTCTTTTAATCCCATTAAAGTGCATTAGATACCTGCTTTTTTTACTGTGATTTTTTCACGATATTAATCAAACTCCCCTCAAGTATCATTTCTACCTGATGTTTGCTCAGAGCATGCCCGGTATCGTATTCCACATTTTTTGTCTGGTTAACAATTTGTACTTTGTTTCCATTTTGAATTACGCTTCGCACATCCTGAATTTTCAAAATATCATTCCGGTCGATTGTTTCATAGTCATCCGGGTTGTTAAAGGTCAGAGGAAGAATACCGAAATTCGCAAGATTCTGCCAATGGATCCGGGCAAAACTTTTAACAAGAACAACTTTAACTCCAAGATAACGAGGCGCAAGAACAGCATGTTCACGGCTTGAACCCTGACCGTAATTATCACCGCCAACAATTATTGAACCTGTTTCGCGGTTATTAAATGCTCTTTCATAGTAAGATTCGTCTAACATATAATAGGTAAATTTGCTGATTTCCGGTATGTTACTTCTAAAAGGGAGAACTTTTGTCCCCGCGGGAAGAATATCATCGGTTGTAATATTATCCCCGACCTTTAAAAGCACCGGGCATTCGATTGAATCCGGGAACATGTCAAATTCAGGCAAGGGTTTAATATTGGGACCCTTTATGAGAGATATGTTTTCTCTGTTTTTTGAAGGAGCCAAAAGCATTTGTTTATTAAGAATAATTTTTTCCGGTTCGGAATATTTCGGATAATCCATGTCGAGAGTTCTCGGATCTGTTATAACTCCCATTAACGCTGAAGCTGCCGCTGTTTCCGGACTGCATAGGTAGACTTGATCTTCTTTTGTCCCCGATCTACCGGGGAAATTTCTTGGGACGGTCCTTACACTAATTTTCCCGGTAGCAGGAGCCTGTCCCATACCGATGCAGCCGTTGCAACCCGCTTGATGTATTCTTCCGCCAGAATGGACAAGTTTTTGGAGATACCCTTCATTGATCAAATTTTCAAGTATCTGCCGGGAAGAGGGATTTATATCAAATGATACTCTATTATGAACCATCTTACCATCAACTATGAGCGCCGTAATCGCAAAATCTCTTAATCCCGGATTTGCTGACGATCCTACCATGCTTTGATATATCTCTTTCCCTGCTACCTCACTCACAGGAACAACATTTCCGGGGCTGCTCGGACAGGCGATCAATGGTTCTAAATTGGAAAGATTTATTTCAGAATATTCATCGTATTCCGCACCGTTATCTGCGGTTAATTTACTCCAATCATTTTCTCTGTCATGTAATTTCAAGAATTTTTTAGTTTCGGAATCTGATGGGAACACCGTTCCGGTTGCACCTAATTCAGCGCCCATATTCGCAATTACATGCCGGTCCATTGCAGACAGATTCTCAAGTCCCGGTCCGTAATATTCGATAACTTTACCCACACCGCCTTGAACATCATAAATTCGAAGCATTTCGAGTATCACATCCTTAGCGCTTACCCAATCAGGAAGGGAACCCGTTAATTTTACTCCCCATACCTTTGGCATTTTTATATAGAATGGTTTTCCCACTATAGCCATCGCCACAGCTAACCCGCCGGCTCCCATTGCCAGCATACCCATTGATCCTGCGGCGCACGTGTGGCTGTCCGAACCGAGAAGGGTTTTTCCCGGTACTCCGAAATTTTCCATATGTACCGGGTGACTTACACCATTGCCAGGTCTGCTATACCAAATACCGAATTTTTCGCATGCACTTTGTAAAAACAGGTGATCGTCAGGATTTTTAAAATCCGACTGAACGACATTGTGATCAATATATTGCGCTGAAATTTCCGTTTGTGCTTTTTTAAGACCTATTGCCTCTAATTCTAACATAACCATCGTCCCGGTTGCATCTTGTGTTAAGGTCTGGTCGATCTTTAAACCGATTTCTTCTCCGGGAGCCATTTTGCCTGAGACAAGATGGCTGTCTATCAATTTTTGTGTAACATTTTTTTTCATTTATATACTCCTATGATAAAAGATTCAAATCCGGATTACATTTTCTTTTGCCCCTTTCGCAGTCGCCACAAACCTATTTTTGTAATTCTCATCAGGTTTGTATATAAGAATTATTTGAAAAACAAATTTTAGTTGGCTGCATTAAGAAACCGGCGCAAACATCTACTTGATAAGCCGGTTGTATTTTTCTAAAACTTCCTTAAGTCTGTCATGCGGAAGACCGTAGACGGTATTTCCATTTATACCGGTCATGGTTTCTCCTGCAACAAGGGCGTTAATTATCGATTCTTCGGTTGCTTGTATCACCGCCGAGAACAAAGGGCTCATCCGGGCATTGGACAGCATTTTGACATCTGAAATACCTCCCCTTTCAGTGGATTGAGTATTTCCGGTTGAGAATGCAATAAAAATGTCGCCTGATCCGTTAGACGCTGTGCCGCCAACCCTTGCAATTCCCATAGGAACGCGCCGGGCAAGACGTTTTAGCTGATGGGGAAGCAATGGCGCATCGGTGGCAACTACAACTATTATCGATCCATTTCCTTCTTCATTTCTTGAAGCTCCCCGTGTGGGGGTCATGTCTGTAATCTCTTTTCCCACCGGTACTCCTGCCACCATAAAACCGTTTCTCCCTCCGTAATTAGCCTGCACTAACACTCCAACGGTGTATTCGATATTATTGATAACAATAATACGAGAAGAGGTACCGATACCACCTTTGAAACTGTGGCAGATCATACCTGTCCCCCCGCCGACACCCCCCTCCGGGACTGAACCGGCGGACGCTGAATTCAAGGCTTCAAAGGCGTGTTCCTTTGTGACATGAAAACCGTTGATATCATTCAAGAATCCGTCATAGGTTTCGGCTACAACCGGAAGCGACCATGAAATTCCCGCAGAAACCGGTTCATTTATAAGCCACTCGACAACTGCATCCCTGACAATGCCAACACTATGCGTATTGGTGATCATTACCGGTCCTTCTAAAAATCCCGACTCCTCTATCCACGTAGTTCCTGTCATTTCTCCGTTACCGTTAAGCGAGTACCATCCCGCAAAAACAGGTTCGTATTTTTCCCACGCGGCAGCACTGCTGTAACACCTGTTCTTACGGGACCTTCTCCAATTACGAGTTT
>JADFON010000221.1 GCA_022562855.1 Candidatus Zhuqueibacterota bacterium
ATAGTGTGGTAGTCACTTTTTTTCCCGACTTTCTGCCTGCCGGTTCACGTGAAGTCTATTTTGACACCGCTGCGGTTATTATCACACTTATTATATTCGGCAGATTTCTTGAGGCAAAGGCAAAGAGCAAGACTTCCGACGCGATAAAGAAACTCATGGGTTTGCAGGCTAAAACAGCATTGGTAATACGTGACGGTAAAGAGTTAGAGATTCCGGTTGATGAAGTCCAGGTAAGCGATATTGTTCTTGTAAAGCCGGGACAAAAAATTCCCGTCGACGGTATTGTTGTAAGCGGGTTGTCAAGTGTTGACGAATCGATGATCACCGGGGAGTCCATACCGGTCGATAAGAGTGAGGGCGATAAGGTAGTAGGCGCGACGATTAACAAACAAGGCGCTCTGAAAGTGAAAGCCGCCAAAATCGGAAGCGATACGGTACTGTCGCAAATCATCAAACTTGTTGAGCAGGCACAGGGCAGTAAAGCCCCGATACAGAGACTTGCCGATAAAGTGGCGGGTATCTTCGTCCCCGTGGTCTTGGCGGTGGCTGTCATTACCTTTTCAGTATGGTTCGCCTTCGGACCGGAACCTTCTTTTGTATTTGCCCTTGTCAACTTTGTTGCTGTATTGATAATAGCATGCCCCTGTGCTCTTGGTCTGGCAACCCCTACCGCTATCATGGTCGGAACGGGAAAAGGAGCCGAGAACGGAATACTTATCAAGAACGGTGAAGCTTTGGAAACTGCCCACAAGGTTGATACCATAGTATTCGACAAAACAGGTACGCTTACAAAAGGGAAACCGGAAGTAACGGATGTAATACCGGTCGGGGAAAAACTCACCAAAGATAAAGTGCTCGAATACGCCGCGATTGCGGAAAAAAATTCGGAGCATCCACTTGGTCAAGCAATCGTCTCTTATGCTCAGAAAAGTTTCAACACTATCGCCGACCCTGATGGTTTTATGTCTCTGCCGGGAATGGGAGTTTCGGCGGATTTTGACGGAAAGCAGTTATTGATTGGAAACAAAAAACTGATGATCGAGCGCTCCGTGCCGTTAGATGGTGTAGAGGATATAATCGATAAAATCGAAAATCAGGGCAAGACTCTAATGATACTTGCCGTTAACAAGGAGATTGCCGCGTTGATTGGTGTCGCCGATACCGTTAAAGAGGATTCTGCGGAGGCTGTAAATGCTCTGAAAAAGATGGGAAGAAAGGTCGCAATGATAACCGGCGATAACAAGCGTACGGCGAACGCGATAGCAGTTAAGCTTGGTATCGATACTGTGTTAGCCGAAGTAATGCCTGATGACAAAGTGAAGGAAATAAAACGGCTGCAGGACGCAGGAAATATTGTCGCGATGGTTGGTGACGGCATAAACGACGCCCCGGCTCTGGCGCAGGCTGACGTCGGCATTGCTCTCGGTTCCGGTACCGACGTCGCTATGGAGTCAAGTGATATTGTTCTAATCAGGAACTCATTAAAAGATGTCGTGAGAGCGATTGAGTTGAGTTCATACACCATAAAAAAAATCAAGCAAAACCTGTTTTTCGCATTTTTTTATAATACTGCAGGAATTCCTTTAGCAGCGGGGATTCTCTATCCCTTTATCGGTTTTTTGCTCAACCCGATGATCGCCGCGGCGGCGATGGCAATGAGTTCTATTTCAGTTCTGGGCAACTCGCTGTTGATGAAAAAATTCCGGTTTGAACTTTAAATCAATATCCGGAGTTCCAATTGTCATTTGGTAAAATTTGTTCTAAAGTCAACTTGTTTTAAATTTACTATAAAGAAGATCGTATGATAAAAGGTAGTCGGTGACGAATATTCTGAATTTATTACAGTAATAAGGTAATAAATTTGAGGTAGATAGGTACCTGGAAATTATAATCGAATTTATTAGCAGGATGCAAATTGTATGGGGTTTTATATTTTTGTTGCAATAGAAAAATATTATTGTTATTATTATAATGCAGGGGAAAAAGGCAGTAATAAGCGTTAAGACATTTGAGAATGATGCGATCCAATCATAAGTATAGTTCAGCAATTTATTACGTATTAATTGGACTGTTGATATTAAACATTCCCGGTGCCTTATGGTCGGTAGAAAACTGCGTTTGTGAGCGGCATGATAAGTTGGGAAGTTTTGCCGAAGCTCCGCATAAAGAGCATGGCGGAATTGGTACGATACCGGTAACAAAGGGACATCACGGCGGCGACAAATTCGATGTTTCGGAATATTTCCAGGTTAATTCGTCACATAATTCTGAAGAATCATGTGACGAAATCACTTGTGATAATGACAATGATTTTCACAATCAGCAGATTATATTTCGAAACAATCCTAATAATAAATCCATTCTTATTGCATCAGCAACGCATACATTTGCCGCTAACCAGGATTTCAATAGTAAGATAGGATATTACAAATCTCCTTCCATATTTTCTCAAATCTATCTTCAAATCTCAGCTTTACTGATTTAGATCTATCCCAAATTGTGTGGATTATTGCACAATAATATTCTTCTCCAATTGTTGAATAATTGTGTCATCTATTTTCTGATTACCATTAATTTTTCCACAAAATATCAGGAAATAAATTTGATAATTATCTTGGCATATTGGAAAGTATTCCGGCTTCTCCTGAATAATTCAGAGTTGGATTATCAATATTAATAAAATAAAGTTGATTATTTTTAGAAATTTGACAGTACATGGTGATGTTTCAGGTTAAAAATTGAGGAAGAAAATGAAAATAAAAAAATCGACCCTCTGGAAATGGCTTTTGACTCTATTGTTATTATTTTACGCTCCTGCGCAGGCTCAGGTAAGCTTAGACACAGCCGCTAATGCAGATCAACTTTCGATTAAGGGGGCTGTTGCTTTAGCGATTGAAAATAACTTGGAATTAAAATCGTTTCGAGAAAGTCTTGGTATTGCCCGGGGGCAGCTTACAGGAGCTATGCTTTTTCCAATCAATCCTGAGATAGAAATCGCCTATTTTAATGCAAATCCCTCAGAACGTGCTGGAAGAGCCAGCGAGTATTCCTTGAGTTTGTCACAAGAACTTGAAATTGGCGGTCAGCGAGAACATCGTCAGCGGATAGCGCAATCCACAATTGAAAAGGTCGAGGCGGAAATAGGACGGGCGCAATGGATGTTAGTGAGAGATGTCCGCGAGACATTCTACCAGTTTCTCTTGCAGCAGGAGAAGCTGGAACTGGCGAATCGAGTGATTTTACTGACTGAAGACCTGGTGAGCCTGACAGGTGGAGAATTCGCCGCTGGGTACGCACCGGAATTTAGGGTATACTTCGCCAGACTGGAGCAGCAAAAAGCCCTTCGGGAGAAGGACAGGGTTATAAACCAACAGATGGTCGCAAAGTATAGATTAAATAACCTGATGGGGCGTCCCTGGGAGACCGATTTCACGCCCGACGAAGAATTGAGCTATCAGCCTGTTGTTGGCGATATAGAAAGATTAAAAGATTATGCTGTTAGAAATCGCCGTGATCTGAAGTCCTTGCAATTCGAGCAGCAGACGGCACAGAGCAAGATCGACCTGGCTCGTTCCTTAAAAACCCCCAATCTGAGATTTTCATTGTTATTTAATAAAGAGATTGACAAAAACAATTTTGGGGCACTGTTTTCACTTCCGATCAAACTATTTAACAAGAACCAGGGGGATATCGCAATGTCTTTAGCTTCTCAAAAAACAGCGGAAGCGAGATATTCATTTCTAAAATTTCTTATCGAAAAAGAGGTTGCGTCGGCTTATTCTGAACTGCTTCTGGCGTCCAAAGAGGTTGAGCTTATGGAAAAAGGTATGCTGGATACGGCAGAACAAAATATGGATTTGGTTCAGAATGCATACGGGCGGGGAGAAGTAGAAATTATCGAGGTAATTACCGCTCAGAGAAATTTTGTTGATATTCAAACGGCTTACTTAGAAGCCTTGTATAATTTCAATCTGGCGGTTATAAACCTGGAGAATGTTCTTGGTGGATATCTCGTTGATATTAGTGAATAGATAAAATGTACATTTTAAAAAAAACTAAAAAATTGAGGTGAACATTATGACAGAAACTTTTGACAAACCCGAGAAGACTCGTATACCGATATGGGCACTTATTTTGATGCCCGTGTTGCTGGCGGCAGCCTTTTATATAGGAACGAATGTCGGCGCCGGCAACAACCCGGCTCAAATTAACGGCGAAAATTTGGCGGATGAGGAAACTCACGACCCAGTAGACCCCGGTACGATAAACTTGACGGAACAAGCCAAAATCAATATCGGTCTAATGACCGCTGTAGCCGATCTGCGGATAATTGAGCAGATCATCCGGGTGCCCAGTACGGTTCGAGCGCATCCCAACCGCGTAGCTTTTGTGAATACACGCATCGAGGGTCAAGTTGAAAAATTACTTGCCAATCTTGGAGATCACGTTAGCAAGGGACAGAAGTTGGCGGAGGTGCAAAGCCGCCGCTACGGAAATCCCATTCCTTTAGTATCCATTACGGCGCCGATTACCGGCACGGTGGTGGAGCGCAACGTTGTTCTGGGCGCTTC
>JADFON010000222.1 GCA_022562855.1 Candidatus Zhuqueibacterota bacterium
GATTTGCCATGGGGAAGGCATACAAAGAGTAAATCGCATTGCTCCAAATCGGATAATTGGCAGAATTTCAAATTCGTCAGTTTTCGTAAATTTGGATGGACTCTGTGGATAGATTTACCGGCAAACCGCTCGGAAGTCACCTGCCGGACAGAAACGGATGGATGGAACAAGAGCAGCCGGAGCAGTTCACCCCCGGTATAACCCGATCCGCCTGCGATCGATATACTAATTTTTTTCATGTTTCGCCTTGTATGCGGTATCTAACACATAGTTGACAATGTGTTCGGGAATGTTTACTCCCGTAACGGATATGCTGTTTTTGAATTCCATGGTATAATTTACTTCGTTTACCAAGTATCCTCCATCGGTTTCGAATAGATCGACCGCAAGAATGCCGCCACCGGCGGCTTTTGCGGCACGCACCGAAATGTCACTCAACTCATCCGTTACCGGACAGTTGGAAGTGACTGCGCCGCGGGCTGTATTGGTTATCCAGTGATCCGATTTCCGGTATATAGCAGCTATACATTTGTCCCCAACAACAAAACTTCTTATGTCTTTTCCATGCTTTTCGATGTATTTCTGAATGTAGAAAATAGAATGGTGATACGAACCGAGAATGGATTTGTGTTCGAGCACCGATTCGGCAGAATCCCGGTCGTTGATTTTCGACAAAAGCCTTCCCCATGAACCGACCGCCGGTTTTAAGATAACCGGATATCCCATTTCCTCGATAGCCTGCAATGCGGATTCTTCAGTAAAGGCAACGCGTACCTCCGGCTGCGGTATGGAAAAAGCGGCGAGAGCGTCGGAAGTAAGGAGCTTGTCGCCACAAATCGATGCAACCCGGTACGTGTTTATGCAGGAAATACCTGAACTTTCAAACAGTTTCAGAGCATGAAGCGCCCTTGAGTGATTTATACTCCGCTCAACTACCGCGTCAACTTCAAAAGCCGGTTCACCTATAGTAAACGTTAGCGACCGGTCGTCGATCAATTCGATTTCGACATTGCTTCTTGATCGAAATTCCTGTAATAACAGCTTTTCCTCTTTTCGGATAAGAGAATGGAGAAATCCTATCCGCAACTTTTTTTTCATTGATTTGTCCGTTATTTTGTCGGTTCAAAAAATTGGTAATGACAAAATCTTGTCTTTACTCGCCCCAGTCTTCTTCGGTTTGCGGGGCTTCGGCAAGCGCATAAGGATTCACCCCGGTAATTTCAAGCTCGGAGCCGCAATCATCGCAATCCAGTAATTCTCCTTTTTCCGTATCGTTCTGAAGACCGATGTCTGCATCGCAAACCGGACAGATTACTTGTTCCATATTTCCTCCTGATATATTATGATTTTAACTTTTGTATTTTTCAAATTGATGCACTCGATTATGCATTTTCACTCGGAACAAAAGGAACACCCCCCTTATTCCCCCCTCGAGGGGGGACTCTGGGGGGTGTCACAATTTCGAATTAAATCCCTATTTCTTGCAATTTGTTGTATTATCATCGGCAAGTGTTAAAATACAAAAGTTCTGTTATGGTATTAAATTGTCGGCGTTTTTAACCGGAAACTAATGGGTGTTCATCATTAAATATCAGAGATAATCGGTGGCAGGCGATTCATTGATTCTACGTATATCCGAGCCGGAGAATTGAAGTATCGGGTAGAAAAACTAAATATCTTTATTACTTAAAAGTTCAGCGGGTCGGTGTTGAAATCGTAGATTGCGGCGAGGTCGTAATTACGGGCATACCGTTTATAACTGCGCCAAAAACCGGGTGGATGAACGCTCCATTCCCCGGTGACTAATAAATAGGTCATCGCCAGAATGGAATTTACATAATTTCGTGTTTCTTTGAAAACTTTTCCATTTGTTGTCAGACCCGTTTTAATATTTTCCCATCTCTCACCCCAGATTGGAATCCAGGTATTCAGGACACGTCCGGTTCCGGCGTTGTACGATGCGAGAGCCAATTCCAACTGGTCAGGATAGGCGCTGTACCTATTCAAAAGACCGGCAAGAAACCGGGCGCCGCCGTTTATATTGTCAAGCGGATTTTCCCTGTTGACTACACCGATATATTCTGCAGTTATTTTCCTGAGCTGCATGGGTCCGTAAGCGTCTTTATTACTACGGGTATGCATGTTGAAATCGCTTTCGAAAGCCGCAACGGACAATAAGAGAGCAATACCGGGATTAAAAGAATATTCCGATTGATTCGAGGCGATTTTTAGTTTTGAGTAGCGGTTGAAATTTGTGAAGATTATGTCTGTATTATCACGAAGGGAATTCACCCACATTTTTATTTCTTTACTGCCGAGTGATGGATTTACCGAGGTTACAACTCTCTCAATATACCGCATTTCGTTATAAATCTGCGTAACATGGTTCAATCTTTCTTCTAATACTACGTTCTCTCTGTGTTTGCCGGTAATTTCACCTCTTAATTCATTGATTTCCGATATCAGTTCAGTTTGGTACCGGTAGAGATTATAGATTGACAAAGCCCCCACAAAAACTATGACAGCCGCAAACGTGAAAAAGAGTTTCCTGAGAAACTCTTTCATAAGAAAGTATTTTACTCCATCATTAGTATAGAGTAAAAAGGAATGGATCGAAAACATACAAATTGCTCGCCCTTGTTACACAAACAGTCTATTACTTTAATCACCCTGCAGTACATCACATAAGAAAAGCCCATCCGACCAGATGTAAAACCCAAATTCTTACTGCAACACACTTTAAACGCAAATTTTCAAAAAAAGTTCACTTCAAAAACTAAAACTTCGCCCGCTCTCCTGAAGAATTCTCGAAAATATAAGTAATTAAACTTCGAAACGCAACAGATAGTTTCATTTTTCTTCGGGATACTACATGTTGTGCTGTTTCTAACGCTTTACCGATTTTGTATTCTTCTAATTTTTCGCTTCCTCCCCAGGAAAAAGACGGTATATATTTCGGCGGAAACCCCCCTCCGAAGATATTGCAGCTTACACCGACAACGGTACCGGTATTGAACATTGTATTGATTCCGGTCTTGCTATGGTCACCCATAATAAGCCCCAAAAACAACGAACCGGTATCGATCTCCTTATTCCCAACGGTTACTTTTACATTCTTATAATTATTCTTTAAGTTGCTTGTATTCGTACCGGCTCCAATATTCACCCATTGTCCCAGGTAAGAATTTCCCAGAAAACCGTCATGCTGTTTGCTGCTGTATGAATGAATTATAGAAGAAGAAATCTCTCCGCCAACCTTGCAATACTCTCCGATGGTTGTTCCTTTTCCGATTCTCGCCCCCGCCTTTACCAAGGAATTTTCGCCAATGAATACGGGACCTTCGATTACCGCGTTCGGCATAACCACGGAGCCGGCGCCGATCACAATCGGACCGTTTTCCGCATCGAGAACTACACCGGGTTTAAGTATCGTGTCTGTCCCTATTGCTATCGTTGATTCATTAATTAAATGAACGCTTTCCCAGTCGTTTTTATTTATCAAAGAACAATTACTATGTGCGGATTCGAAAACTCGACCATGGAAATCTTCGCTGAGCAAATCCCCATTTGTATTAATTATATCCCAGGGGTATTCAAATGCTTTTGCTTCTATGGTCTCCACAGACAAACCGGGAAACATTTGCCGGAAATTCCACAGTTTTCCGGCATTTTGATTCAGGATATTTACGCACTCGCCCGATAAAACCGCGGCGATTTCGATTCCATTAGAACAATAAAGCCTGTTGTCAACATCTAAAGGAATATGTGATGCAATATCCTTGCCAAACACTACTCTTCCGTTAATACAAAGATACCTGTCATCTTCAAAAACATTGACTGCCGAACCGGTGGTTTCCGCGACTGTTTCTGTAAGAAAATCTCTGCAATGATATACTAATTCCATATTTGGGTACGCTATGGATATCCGCTTAGCAAGAGAGGTCATCCCGCAGCGCAGTAAATAGACCGGGCGGGACCAGGTCAACGGAATAAAATTACTGACTTTTTCGTCTTCAAATATACAGAGTTTCATTTTTTGATTCCTTATAAAGCATTATGAAACCTGGTAAACACATGTACAGAAAAGCGACATACCGGCGATATCCGGTCAATTAAATTAATCATTACATTAAATATAGGCAAAATTTTTTGCGAAATGTAGCAAAAACAGTGTGGAAGTGCAAGGTGTTTCCTTTTTAATCAATATTGATTTTGACAATGCAGTTGTATAATTATCCAGTAGTTTTAATCAATATATCGCTACCTGATCTGCACTATGATTTCCTTCGGCTTAGATAATACTTCTACAACAGAAATCGACAAGAGTTTCCTGTAAAGAGCGTTTGATAAAGAATTCATTAATTCTTTTAAATTTCTCGGTGATTCTGGATTTCTTCCGGCCATTCTTGTTGAAACTTTTATTTTGTTTTCGTTGTAAGCCATTGCAACAATTACTGTTCCTTCCTTGTACATTGAAGAGAAAGATAATATTGAAGCCAAAGTACCTATTATTGTGTCTTTAACATT
>JADFON010000223.1 GCA_022562855.1 Candidatus Zhuqueibacterota bacterium
CTGCAGGAGCGGGGGATGTAATTGTTCGGTGACGATAATTTTTAAAATAATATTAATCAAAGACTACAAAGCAAACATTACTTTTATTTCCCAAGAGTACGCGATCCTACAAGACGCTTTAGCAAAACTATACAGGACAGAAGGAAATAGAATTTATCTAACTGGGGAAGATGGGAAGATTTGGTTAATAACAGACTTTTCTTTTTCTACAGATGAATTAGTGAAATCGTCGATACCAATAACGGTGTTTTTAATATTATAGTTTGCGAAATATTTGGACAATTCTTTTGCAAAGGTTGTTTTTCCTGAACAATCAATCCCATTGATTCCAATAACAAAAGACGGGTTACTATCAAGATCATTGTTTTTTAAATTGACAATCGACAATATATTTCTCAAAATTACGTTCTTTTTTAGTGCTCGATGAGTTCTTTTTTAAAAACTGATTGGTGTTTTAAAGAAGCTATTTTTCAGTCGTACTGAGGATTTGGTGATGAAGGTTGATGTGAATTTGGCGTCCTCTTTGCAAACAACGGAAAAAACCATAAAATATCTGACTGCCAGCAAAAATCCACAACATCGGCACTAATGCATTGAGGATCAATGCAAGAGAAAGCATGAAGATAAAAACCCCCTCATTAAAGAAAAAGATCTTTCGTTGTTCGCCCATAAGCCATCGCAAGTTAGCCCGAATACCATGACCAAGCCCGGCAGTTTCTTCTATCTTCTTTTCTAAATCCGAGATTTCTCTTAATGATTTTTCCAGATATTCTTTATCTTCACCCATTAACGTATAAACGGTGACATATTTTACGTAACCACGCAGAGAGTAAAATGCAACGCCTGCAAAAGCCAAAAAAACCGGTAGAACGTTTTGGGATTGAACATAAGCAGCATATCCAATTGCCCCAAACCAGAGGAATACATGCATCTGATCTGTTATTTTATCTAAAAAACTGCCTAACTTTGACGAGATTCCTCTGTATCGAGCCATCTGTCCATCCATACAGTCGAGTATATGACTCAGATGAATTAACACCGCAGCAACAATGAAATTTACCTGCCCGCCTACAATAATAAACACTACAGATGCAATTGCTGTGATGGAAGAAAACAGTGTGATCAAGTTAGGCGTCAACCACTTAATATCGACGACCACATAATTGGCTGCAATAGCCAAAGGCGAAGTAACAAAAGACGACCACCACTCATCATTTTTACTTTTTGCCGCCCATAATCGGGTCAACTTTTCACTCATGCAGCTCTATTTCTCCGGCAATTTTACTTTAATAAACCGTTTCCATTTCTTTATTATTTTCCAGGATATTTTCAATGAACGGAAATTTTTCAAAAGTTTGCAAAACTTCTTTTAATGAATTCAAAAAGTAATCAATATCATCAGGCGTTAACGTCCCAATATTTCCAACTTGAAAAACTTTATTACTAAATGGTCCCTTTCCATCATATATAATTATTCTTTTATCTCTTAATTTGCTTTTAAAAACATCCAGATCAACATGAGACGGAATATGAATTGTTGTAAGGACAGAACACATATCCTCCCTGTTAATTAGAAATTTAAGACCCAATCTTTCCATTCCTTCCCTTAAAAGATTGGCCAGCATGTTTATATGTTTGTGTCGATTGCCCACTCCTTCTTCCAATATATTCAACAGCGCCCGTTCAAAAGCAAAGAGTAAAGGAACAGCCGGAGTATTTGGCGTCTGCGAATAAACCGTAATAAAATGATAAAATTTGTACAAATTCAGATAGGTTGTTTTTATCGGCATGTCCTTTAATTTTTCGAATTCCCTCTTAGCCCCAATTACAAAAGATACGCCGGGATAAGAACCAATAGCTTTTGAAGATGAACTGGAACAAAAAGAAATGTTGCACTTTTCAATATCAATAGGTTCTGCGCCGGCGCTGCTTACACAATCCACAATAAACATTTTATTATGAACAATAGATAATTGCCCAACCTGTTCAATAGGATTAAGCATACCGGAACTTGTTTCATGATGAACCATAGAAATTATATCGACATCATTATTCTTCAAATAAGCGTCAATTGTTTCCAGGTCGAGTTGTTCTCCCCATGCAAATTTCAATATGGATGTATTTTGATTATGTATCTTAGAAATATTATATAATCTTTCACCAAATTCTCCGTTTGACAATATCAGAATATTTTTATTGCCAACGACTGAAGAAAGTATCGACTCATTTGCGGCGGTTCCGGAGCCGGTTATTACAACTGCCCTGTAATTATCAGTTTCTTTTATTTCGAAAAGTTTTAGTAACTTTTTCTCAATGCTCAAAAGTAAAAATTCAAAATCTTCCTCCCGATGGCATATATCCGTCTTGCATATTGCGCTTCTTACACTTTCCGCTACATTTACAGGTCCAGGAGTAAATAAGAATAATCTGTCCTTAATATTTTGACTATTATATTGCATAATAATACCACCTTTTTTAACATGAAGCTATTATCAATGTTCGATCAATTCAGTAATATGATCACAATAATCCTTCTCTTATGTATACGTAAAAACTTGATTCCATAACAAAGTTATCCTTTAACTCTCATTAAGTGAATTTATACGCAATACAAATACTCAGCGTATATACTTCTTATATTTACTAACTATTTGTTACCATCTATTGCATAGTAGATTCTCTTTCAAACCATTCTGTCTGAAAAAGTTTTATGCACTTCAGATGTTGACAATTCTAAAAAAAAGCGGTGAATCTTCGTCTAATAGTGGCTGATAGAATAAATCAGGTATACTATGAGGGTTTAAAAAATCTTCTGCAACTCGACATTATATACATTTTACTAAAATTGTCCAAAAATGTTCCATTAAATCTAACCGATGGGGTAAACAATTTAAGCTATTTTTCCCTGAAATCAAAACTATTCGTGAAATTCTTCTAATTAAAGGAAGAGTCTTTCGATTAAACATGATTCGTTTGTCATTAACGTTATTTAGGAAGGTCGGGATCGAAACATGGTATTCATTATGGAATTCTATGAACACCCCAGATTTGGAAGAGCATCTAAGGAGAATTGACAAACTTGGTGAGAAAATTGTGAGGATAAATCCTTCCCTTTGAATCCAAAAAATTTCAAAAACTGACCGTAAATCCTATCCCCGATATTCCGATATTTACACTGACAGATTTGCCTTTTTTCTTTTGCAGCCGTCCCTGATTGCTTTCCCCTGCGGCGCGGCGCAAGCCGTCCCGGTTTGCGGGATAAGCCATTTCTAACGGGACAGGACGGGAAAAAACGGAATTTACCGAACAGTACGCCCATGCATAACCCAGCAACACCTGGGATACAAAATGTGCATCATCGTTGATCCTCGAGATACCCGTAAAGGTTGACGCAGTGTAAAGCAATATCTTGAGATATTTGTTGCCCGTCATTTTCGCTGTTGTGATAAATGGGATTGCAGCCACCCATGTATGACCGGATGCGCCGTTTTTCCCATCCATTCCCCTCCACCATTTTGATCCGTATTCCATGTAGGGTCTTGACGAACCCAGCGAGTATTGACTCACCAGCAAACCCGGGGCGCTGATAAGCGTTGCATTAAATGAGTTTTTGCCCCACTCTTTTAAACTATTGTTATTAAACGTTTTCCCAAGCAAAAATCCGATAATATATGAGGGAAACATAATTCTTCCCTCACCGAAATGTTTTGCTATTCTCGAAAAGTGATTACTTCCTGTGGATCTTATATTTTTATAATAGGAAGACCGGAGCCGCTCATCGATACCCGTATTGGCAAACAAACCCGATGCGGTAAAGGAATACAGCATCATCCGGTCGGAATAGAGGCTGAATAAGCCTTTTTTCAATTTGTTTGAATATGAGTAAGTAAGATCGGGAATCTTATTGGGAGCAGCTAATAAAGCGCCGGTATATTCAGGTTTTTTGTGGCTCAATCCATACATTTCGAGGTTGTTGGAAAGAGACGGAAGTTCCTGGCTTACGGAGGAGATAGCAGCAAAAAATACAATTATTACCGTCAGTAACGCGGTGTAAGCCGTCCTGTTTTGTAGGTTAAGCCATCTCTTAAGGTGCGGCAGCTGTACCGCCTCGTAGGATACGCCATTCCTCATGGCACGACCAATTCCTAACGGGACGGGACGGGACAGGAATACAGGCATAGATCGCAAATCAATCCCCTTGATTTTAATAGGCGAATCTAATATGAAAAAATAGGTGATAAAATAGCCGGATGACTAAAATGACTATCAGCATGTAGGAGGGTAACTAATTTTTCGGAAAAACAAAAGAACAAATTTCTTTTTATGATTGAATTTGTAAGATTATATTAATCCGATAAAATCAAGAAAATTAATTACATGAGAGATCGATAGACTAATTTGACAATCTCCGAGGTTGGCAGTATTATCGGCTGTTGCTGGGTAGGTATTTTGTATTAGGACTTATTTTGAATTAAGATATTTGGAAATAATGAAAATCGCCGCATTTAAATT
>JADFON010000224.1 GCA_022562855.1 Candidatus Zhuqueibacterota bacterium
TTTATCGGGAATAGCGGTATTACCGGTTTGGCGGGAACCGCTCCATCGTTAAACATGTTTCAAACGCTTGCTGTTTCGGGAATAGGAGAATATTATTTTATATCCGGCAATGCAATACAGTTGTCGGGAAATACCGGGATAAATGAGCCTCTTTTACCGTTGTTCTCCGATCTGGATTCCGATGGGGAAAATGAATTTGTCGTAATCGGGGCGGACGGTAAAGCGTTTATATTGAATGACGTAATTAGAGAAGTGAAATTCGAGGTAAAATTCAGCGGTTCTCCGGTTGCAGGGGATATAACCGGAGACGGTGACAGGGAATTAGTAGCTGTCTCAGGGAACAAACTTTATTCATTTTCGCATATAGGCGTTCTCACATCCGGATTTCCTGTCGATCTTGATTTTCTTGATTATGGCGGTACTATCACAACCGGTCTGGTTCTCGGTGATATAACCGGAAACTTCAGGCAGGAAATATTATTCGGCACTTCAGAAGGAAATGTCTTTGCGATTGATTACAAGGGAGACGTAATTCAGGGATTCCCTCTTCCTGTGGGCGCTTCTGCCGTCGGCTCATTGACGCTTATGAAAAACACAGGAGCAGACCGGCTTGAACTTGCTGCATTGGACGATTCTGGGTATCTTTACGCCTGGGATTTGGAAACCACGTATTCGGACAAAGAAATAGCCTGGGAGACTACCGGCGGAGGTAACGCACGGTTACGAGGAAACGCAGAGACGGTTGCTTTGCGTGCGGTCCCGCCCCCGAACAGCTTGATGCCGGCAGAGCGCGTATTCAACTGGCCCAATCCCAACAGTGGAAACTGGACAAACATTCGCTATTTTCTTTATGCTGACGCCCTGGTCAAGATTCGTATTTATTCTCAGGTTGGTGATTTGGTCGCAAACCTGGTAGGTCCGGGTATCGCCCACGTCGATAACGAAGTAACGTGGAACCTTGGCGGTATCGAAAGTGGTATATATCTTGCGGAGATTTCAGCCTCAAGTAATGGAATTACCGACAAAAAGGTGATCAAAATAGCTGTTATAAAATAGAATTCAAATACTGAGCTAAGTATATTATGGTCTCAAATAGAAGCATACGTACACTTCAGACAATTTTTTTCGGAGCGTTATTTTTCCTGTCCGCGAGTATAGCTCATGCACAATTCGAGAACTACAACCATCCGGAGCTAAAGTGGTATACAATTCAGACAGAGCACTTTAATATTCATTTTCATTCCGGGCAGGAACGGACGCCAAACCTCATTGCGAAAATAGCGGAGGAAATTTATGGACCTGTCACAAGGGCTTACCATTTTGAACCGGATGATCGAATCGACATAATTGTCCGGGACCACGACGACTATTCGAACGGCGCTGCTTTTTATTACGACAACAAAATCGAAATCTGGGCTCCATCTCTCGAATTCCTTCTTCGTGGGACAAATAACTGGCTGAGAAACGTCGTTACCCATGAAGTCACACACATGATACAGATGCAGACTGCGCGAAAAGTGACACGCCGTATCCCAGCAGCGTACATACAATATATTGGTTATGAACAGGAAAGGCGGACAGACGTTTTGTACGGATTTCCAAACAAAATTATTTCCTATCCGATAGCCGGTACTGTAATTCCGGGATGGTTTGCGGAAGGTGTGGCGCAGTATCATACCATGAAGCTCGGTTACGACTACTGGGATTCTCACAGAGACATGATATTAAGAATGCGTGCGCTGAGCGATGGAATCTATTCACTCGATAAAATGGGAGTTTTTGGAAAAACGAGTATCGGAAACGAATCGGTGTATAACCAGGGATTTTCGTTCGTTTTGTTCCTGGCGAACCGGTTTGGAGATGAGGTTCTGGAAAAAATCTCACGAGAAATGTCTTCTTATTTTTCATTGTCCATCGAAAAGGCGATTTCCCGGGCAACCGGTTTGAGCGCAAAAGACTTGTACGATTCCTGGAGAACGGATTTAGAAATGTTTTATCTCAAACAAGCGGACCAAATTGATAAAAACTTGGTCAGAGGAGATATTATTTGGGAAACCGGATCGGCAAATGTTTATCCGAAGTGGTCTCCCGATGGAAAATACCTTGCATTTCTTTCAAACAATAAAAGCGATTATCTTTCCTCGACCGGGTTATATATTATTGAACCGGGGGCAACCTCCGATAAGGCAGGCGGCTGGTCAAAAAGAAAGCTGATTAAAGGCGGTGTAGTTTCTCCGCCTTCATGGGGTCCTGCAAGCAAAAAAATAGTGTATTCAAAGATTATCAAGAACAAATCCGGTTCAAACTTTTACGATGTGTTTATGTATGATATAGAGTCGAAAGAAGAACGGCGTCTGACTAACAGCATGCGAGCCAGGTATCCTTCTTTTTCACCGGACGGCGTGACCGTTTATTTTGTTTCAAATTCTGACGGAATCAGCCTGCTCAACGCTCTCAATATCAGTAACGGCGAAAAGCGGATTGTAAAGGCGTTCAATGATGGTAAAGATATATTCTCCTCTTCAGTGTCACCGCAGGGAAACAGGATAGTTTTTGCAGTTTCTTCTAACCGGGGAAGAGACATTGCAATCATTAACAGCGACGGATCGAGATTTCAATACCTTCTTGATGGAATCGAAGACGACCGTTCTCCTGAATTCGCTCCCGACGGCAGAAGTTTCTATTACAGTTCAGATAAGACAGGAATTTATAATATATACGAATACGATCTATTGGAGGGTATTGTTCAGCCGGTCACCAATGTGGTCGGGGGGGCGTTTATGCCTACTATGGATAGAAATAAGGGGTTGGTTTATTCTCTTTATAGTTCCAATGGTTATAGTCTTGCCCGCATCAATGAACCGGTCGATGTGAATCCGGGACGTATGTTATATGAGCCGGCGTTTCGGAATGCTTCAATATTCGCAGATTATGACGATAGCGATTATACTCCCTTACCGTCAATCCCCTATAAGTTCCAATATCAATCTTCATCGTTTCTGCCGAGAGTTTTGATAGATTACGGCAAACCGAAATTGGGCGTCTACGTTCTTACGAGTGATGTACTCGATAAATATTCTTTGTTTATGGGCGCTGCGGTTAACAAGGACTTTGACCGCGATCTTTTTGCTTTATTCGATTTCAAAAAATTCCGGCAGACACTGTTCGTGGAATTGTACAATGTTACCCGCTATGCGGAATTCTTCTTTCCTCCCCAGGAAAAGGATGAAGTTGTTCTCGGCTATTGGGAAGTAGATGTAGGAGCACGGCAAAAGATCAGTGATACACAGGAGGTGCAGGCAAAAGGGTTAATTGTCCGTCAGTCTTCAAATGTCAGACCCATTATCGGGGGTAAGCCGTTTACCCGTCTGAAATTCGATTTTTATAAAGGTCTGAATCTTAATTTTCAATGGCGTTACCGGAATATTCTCGCAAGGACCGACAGCGACATTAACCCGTCAGCCGGCAGGAAAATACTCGTGAACTATTGGTATAATTCCGATAGAATATTCCAGAATTTTGATGTGGATGCGCAGGCAGGGACGCTCCGGGAAGTATACAAAAACTATGATTACCATAAGCTTGAGTTAGACTGGAAGGAACACTTTGTTCTTCCTTATCTTCCCGAAAGAAGCGCCTTTACGTTTCGGCTCCAGGGAGGTCTTATCACCAAACCGGTAGACGATTTTTTGTACTTCTTTGCAGGAGGTTTAAACGGTTTGAAGGGGTACTCGTTTTACAGCATCGAAGGATACAAAATGTTGATAGGCTCCCTGACCTACCGATTCCCGCTGCTACGTGATTTAGGACTGCAAATCGGTCCATGGTATTTTGATAAATTGTATGGATCCGTCGGTTATCAAACCGGGGATGCGTGGGCGGATAAATCAATAGACTTCGGAGAATTCAAGAGCAATATAAATGCCGGTCTGCGTCTCGATTTGTTTTCGTTTTACTCTTATCCGACGAAGATTGGATTTGATGCTTCGTACGGTTTTGAACGTGTACAGGTCCTGGGAGGAGAAGAAGGCCGGAACTGGAAATTTTATTTGACTGTTCTATTTGGATATGATTTTTGATTGAAAATCAAGCAGTTTATCAGTATTTTAATGTAAACAGTAAAATTAGAAAGATAACAAATGAAAATCAGAGTATTCTTATCGGTGCTATTTTTAATCCCCGGATGTATTGACGCGCAGATTCTCTCTAAACTCGAAGACAATAGTCTATTAATAACAGAAAACCCGGTTTTTCAAATGAAGTTTTCTATCTTTGAGACCGAAACCCAAACCGGAAGTTCAAACAAATCTCCACTCAAGGCAGTGTTGTTGTCCGGACTGTTGCCCGGTGCGGGTCAATGGTACGCCGGTAATAAATTGAAAGCATTAGGATTTGTTGCTGCGGAAATCTCTCTTTGGTTTGGGAACGGATATTACGACAACCTGGGTGCGAAAATCGAGGCTGATTTTATAAGATACGCCGATTTGTACTGG
>JADFON010000225.1 GCA_022562855.1 Candidatus Zhuqueibacterota bacterium
TGTATTTGGAAATGACGTGGTCTGGCGTGTTATTGTTGAGTCCGCTTTGCGGTTCAAACGGGTGCGTTTCTTTGGCGACCGCGTCTATTTTATAGATACAGCGAAACTCTCCGTATATGAGTACCAAATTATGGAAAGGAATTGAATTGTAAAATATTTAAATCTTTTTAATTAGCGACAGTCCCATCTCAATCAAACTTTCTTCATGTTTCAAAAATCCTTTCAATAATGAATCAAATAACCAGGAAAATGTTGTGAGAAATTCATTCACAATCGCTCTCGCAGTACTATTCGCATTATTCTGTTCGTCATCTGAAACCACCTACACCGTCGAAACCATTGACGGAGTCCGCTACGTCCACAACACTGCACCGCTATGGGGGGACGAACCGAAAGTGGAACTGGAGTTTGTGCAGAAAATAGGGGGAATCGAGGCAACGGACGAAAACTATCAGTTGTTCAAAGCATTCGATGCTGCCAAAGATGTGGATGGAAACATCTATGTACTCGATTCGGGAAATTATAGGATACAAAAGTACGATACCGGTGGTAATTACCTGACCACTTTTGGAAAACAAGGGCGCGGTCCCGGTGAATTCCGCGATCCATTTTCGATCGATATCGGTCCGGATGGAATTCTCTATGTCCTCGACAGAAGCAAGAGAATGATTGAAAAGTTCAGTCTCGATGGAACGTCTGTTGGTGGTATCAGGATTGAAAAATATCATTCCTATATACGTGTCGTGGATAAGAATACAATTGTTTCGCCGATAATCGATATCCATATTCCCGGCTTTTCTACCGGGGTTAAAAGAGGGCGGGAAAGTGATGAAGAACTCAAGTCTCTTTATCTTGTAAATATAGAAACAGGAATAGTGGTTGAGTTTGCAGCCGCCTTGGATGAAGAACCGATAATAAACGGAGAACAAGTTAACGGAAGTTATGTTGAAACAGATAATGATCATACTATTTATGTTACCTTCAAACATCAAAATCGGATTGAAAAATATTCATCGGACGGAACGCTGCTGATGAAAATTGACCGGTCTCTAAACTTTGAGATAGATCACAAAATTGTCGATCGTGTTTGGACGTCGGGCGCTGAACAACAAACATTCCCCGATTTCGTTCCTACCGCAGTATCCGGGAGAATGGGCATTGACGGTTCCGGAAGAATGTGGGTGGTAACTATTTCGGAACAGCCGGTAAATGATGAGGATAGCGGCGCCGATGATTACGGGAAAAAAATCTTTGAAATATTCGACCCGGAAGGAGCGCTTCTGGGGAAAATCCCGTTCCCGGATAATGAGCTCATTTTCGTAAGACTGAAGAATAAGAGCCTGCTCTTCACCGACAAGGAGTACTTGACGATTCACGAGTACAGGATTGTTGAAAAATAGGCACAGACAGGAATGTCTATGCTGCCATTTGTGCCCGGCGAGGTGTAATCGCCTCGTAGCTAATTAATCATGAAAAAGATAAAACCGTCAAATGTGAAGAACACCTTCGACGGCAGTAATAAGAATGTATCGTTTAATGTATGTGCAATTGTTGATAAAGGAAAAAGAGTTTTCCACATTGTTTTCCAGTATTTTTCCACAAAACCAATTTCTTTTTGCATAAGAAATACATTCCTTATATATTGTTCTTAATTTCTAATCATCTAATTTTACTTTTACGCGCCTGGCACTTTTTCTGCGTCCTTTGCGTTAAACTCTTTTTACATGCGAATTCCTGAAAATAAAATAGACGACATACGCAATTCTGTCAATATTGTCGATGTAATCGGCAGTGTCGTCCGGCTGAAAAAAGCCGGGCAGAATTTTATGGGTTTGTGCCCGTTTCATCAGGAAAAGACGCCGTCGTTTTCCGTTCACCCGGGTAAACAGATTTATAAATGTTTTGGGTGTGGAGAAGGAGGCAATGTATTCACCTTTCTCATGAAGGACCAGAATCTATCGTTCTACGAGTCGGTAAAGCAGGTTGCAAACAGAGCGGGTATCCAACTGCCGGAGTTTCGTGAAGAAACGCAGGACAAGAAACAATATGAAAAACTTTATGCGGTCAACGAGTTCGCGGCTGAATGGTACCGGAACAATCTGCTGAAATCGCAGTCCGGTCAAAAGGCGATTAGTTATCTTACACAAAGAGGTTTCAAAGAGGAAACGATAAACACGTTCGGTCTGGGTTATGCACCGGATGCATGGGAGGATCTTGTTAAAGCAGCGAAACAATCGGCATATGACGAGAAGTCACTCGTTGAAGCAGGGCTTGCCCTGAGAAAATCGGAACAGAAAACGCCATACGACCGGTTCAGAAACCGGGTTGTTTTTCCGATAAAAAATGAATTTGGGAGAATAGTCGGTTTCGGAGCACGAAAGCTGGATGATTCGTCTCAACCCCAGAGGGACAGGCGGGAGAAAGACAGTCCAAAATACATAAACTCACCCGAAACACCCGTTTATCACAAGGGGAAACTTCTTTACGGATTGTATCAGAATAAGGACGCTATTCGAAAAGAAGATATGGTAATTATTGTTGAAGGATATACAGATGTCATGGCATTGTATGAGTTTGGTATTAGACTGGGTGTTGCAACGTTGGGGACATCGCTTACATTGCGTCAGGCACAATTGATAAACAGGTATACGAAAAATGTTGTGCTTTTGTACGATGCGGACGACCCGGGAGTGAAAGCTGCGATCCGCGGGGCGGAGGTTCTGCAGCAGGCTAATCTCGATGTCCGTGTGGTCGATCTCGGAAGCGGAGCCGACCCGGATTCGTTTCTGAGGAAAAACTCAAAAGAGGAATTTATGGAGGCTGTCGAGAACAGCCAGTCCATAGTTGATTTTTACGTTTCCGGCTTTGACGATTCCGAAAAACAGATCTCTTACAATGAAAAAACCGAGCGTATTCGGAACATCATCGAGCTTGTCGACAGTGTTTCCGACAGACTTAAAAGGGAAGTGATGCTGCAGGAAATCGGCGAAAAACTAAACGCCGATATGAAATCCGTATTCAAGGAATTCTACAATAAAAGACGCTTAAAAACCAGGTTTATTGGCAAGAAAGAGCCGGTACAACCCGTAATCAGGGAGGCTCTTGCCGGTATTGACCGGTTGGAGCGGGAGCTTGGTTCAATTATTATAAATTCGCCCGGATTAGCTTCGGTTCTCCTGGAGTCTGTTTCTGTCGATGATATATACAGCCCTGAAATTCTGCAAATTATCGGTTTTGTCAAGAGACTCAAATCTGAAAACAGGAATTATGAACCTGCGGACATTGTCGGAGCGTCGGGTGATTTGAAACTTCAAAAAATCATTGTCGACCTGGCAGTTGACCCGAACGAATTTCCTTTGCAAAACGAAGATGAATCGTACGAACGCCTTCAAAACGTTACGGATGACATAATCAATAAATTTCAGGAACGGAAAATCGAGAACGATCTTAACAGGCTTCAGGAACAAATCAAAAAAACCGAATCGAAAGGCGGCGATACGGTCCCGCTCATTTCTCAGTATCATGAATTACTCCGTCATAAGAATGAAGTGACCCATCCTCAATAGCCAAAAAAAACCGCGCTGCTTGAATAGCAGCACGGTTAATCGGTGAATCGTTTTTACAATTCAACTATTTTATATACTTGATATACCGGTTCTTTTCATATTCGTTGAAAGACGTTACGAGCGTACCTTTGAGATTTGTCTTTTTCATCAGGCGGTATATCGGAATCCGCTGTTCTTGTGGCTGTCCACCCCGTCCCCTTCCACCTCTGCCGCCGCGTCCTGCCAGTTGACCTCTGCCCCCGCCTCTCTGACCTGGTGAAGTCACACGCAAAAAGCTGTCAAGATACCCCCAGGCTATCAAGTTGTCGCTTGTTTCAGGTTCCAGAAGATAGCTGATGAGATTTGATCTTGCCTGTCCGGACGGTACAAAAAATGACCCGGCGGGAAATTGAATGGTTTCGGTCCGTTTTTCCGCAGTGACTTCTTTGAGATAGTGCCCTTGAAAATACTGATTATGTGTGATCTCCTGAGCATAATACACTTCAACTTCAACTTCTACCGGTTCCGAAAGCCGTTTTACCGATATTTCATGTTCCAAAAGCCGCGGAATCACTGTAGCAAGCTGTGGAGGCATGAGATAACCCCACGGACGGGTAGCTGTTTTTGTCGGTTGAAACTTTGTCATAACATCGGCGAGGACCAATTCGTATTCCGGGGGCGTACCGCCGCCTCCTCCACCTCTGCCGCCGCGACCGCCTGTCCCTTGCTTTGCAATCCAGAATTCCTGCTGAAATTTAGCGACTTGCTCATATTCGATAGGAATCTGGTCATTATCGGTATCGTTGTTGCCGCGCTCGATAGCGCGCCTCTTTGCGCCGGCGATCGCTTCCTGTAGATCCGCCGCATGGTCTGCAGCAAACCTGAATATATCGGACAGCGCGCACTAATAAGGTTTGCCGCATGGTCTGCAGCAAACATTA
>JADFON010000226.1 GCA_022562855.1 Candidatus Zhuqueibacterota bacterium
ACGCCAGGATAATCTAAACCCGCCGATATCGAATGGGCGATTCCGACCTGACCGAATTCATCCTGAAGCAAATAGCTTTTTGAGCCATGTAATACTCCTGGTTTACCCTTCGACAGGGTGGCAGAATGCTTCGAGGTGTTCAGCCCCAAACCAGCAGCTTCGACACCAATCATTTTCATATTGTTTTCTTTGATAAAAGGATAAAACAATCCTATTGCGTTACTCCCGCCTCCGACACATGCAAAAAGATGGGTTACATTTTTGATCTTTTGTTTTTTTATCTGCTTGCGCACTTCAAGACCTATAACAGATTGAAAATCCCGTACTATCATCGGGTAAGGGTGGGGACCGACTACTGAGCCGATAAGATAATATGTTGAATCTGCATTCGATACCCAGTCACGAATCGCTTCCGATGTTGCATCTTTTAATGTCCTCGATCCGGCTTTTACGCATCTGACTTCCGCACCAAGCAGTTTCATTTTGAATACGTTCAGACTCTGGCGTCTCATATCCTCTTCACCCATAAAGATTACGCATTTTTTCCTGAATTTCGCCGCGACTGTTGCCGTAGCCAAACCATGCTGCCCGGCTCCTGTTTCTGCAATAATCCTGTCTTTTCCTATGTAATCGGCAAGAAGAATTTGACCGATTGTGTTGTTTATTTTGTGTGCCCCCGTGTGGAGTAAATCCTCTCTCTTTAAGTAAATATTTGCCCCCCCGAGATCATTTGTTAGTCTTTCCGCAAAGTATAACGGAGTCTCTCTGCCGCAGTAATGTTTAAGCAAATAATGCAATCGTTCCTTCTGAGACTTGTCCTTTTTAAATTTATGATAAGCAGATTCGAGAAAGTTCAGGACTTCCACAAGTGTTTCCGGTACGAATCTGCCGCCGTATTCCCCGAAATAGCCTCTTTTGTTTGGTAGTTTCATTATTCCTGATTGGGACATTAATTATTAGCGGTGTTCCTGCACGAATTGATGAATCTCAATACTTTATGATGATCTTTTATTCCGGGAGATGATTCTACCGAAGAAGAAACATCCACCATATCGGGTCTTAAGGTCTCTATTGCTCTGCCAACGTTTTTCTCAGTCAGACCTCCGGCAAGAATTATAGGATGTGTTCTCGGCAAAGCACCCAACAATTTCCAATCAAACGTCTTTCCGGATCCCCCAAAATTGTTGTCTGTCTTTGTGTCAAACAAGAACATTTCACATTTACCAAATATACGCAATAAAGACGAATCAAAATCGCTTTTGATTCTGAATGATTTAATGATTTTCCCTTTTACATTTTTACAATATTCCGGGTCTTCATCGCCATGTAACTGAAAATAATCAAGAAAACCTTCCTCATATATTGACTCTAACCTGTCTCTGTTTTCGTTTACGAACACCCCTATTTTCATGATATTTCCAGGGATTGTTTTACATATTTTTTTTGCTGTATCGACATTCACATAACGGGGGCTTTTTGGATAGAAAACAAAGCCCAGGGCGTCAGCGCCAATTCGAACGGCTGCATCTGCATCATGTAAATTCGTAATTCCGCATATTTTAACAAGTGTTTTTTTCATTTAAAGTATCATTAAACTCATTTATGAGCATTTTCAGGGTTTCACCCGGATTCTCTGACTTCATCAATGTCTCTCCAATCAAGAATCCCCGGTAACCCTCTGCATATAAACGTGTCAATTGTTTTGCCTCTGACAGCCCGCTTTCGGTAATCTTGATCGAATTATGGGGCAGGGCGCTATAAAGCTCAAAGCTGTTATCTATCGATTGTTCAAACGTATGAAGATTTCTATTGTTAACTCCAATAATCTCTATATCCAGACCATCGAGCTTTCTAATATCCTCAATACTTTCAACCTCCACAAGCACTTCTAAACCCAGGGAACCTGCTAACTCATATAATTCGGCAAACAACTTTTTTTCAAGACACCCGGTAATAAGCAATATGACATCAGCGCCGTAATACTTCGACTCGTATACTTGGTACGGGTCTATGATGAAGTCTTTTCTTAAAACCGGAATCGATACACTCTTTTTTGCATTTCTCAGGTCTTCGAGGCTACCGCCAAAGTATTTGACGTCCGTTAAAACTGAAATTGCCGCCGCCCCGGAACTTGAATAAATTCCGGCAATCTCCCTGACGTCGGAAATGTTTCTTAAGTTGCCTTTAGATGGCGATCTCCGCTTAATTTCCGCGATTATTGCCGGTTTTTTGGTAACAAACTGCGCTTTTAAGGAACACAATTTGACTGAATCTATATTTAGCCTTAGTTTCTTCTCCGGCAATTCCTGTTTTGTAAGGATCAGTTCCTCTTTTTTGTGGTTGATAATGTCTTGTAAAAAATCCATTATGTCAGTTCAGAAAACCTCAAATTATCAGGTTTGGAGAATAGCTTAGTTGCTGTTAGTAATTTCTACCAAATTATTTAGTTTTTCCAGCGCTTTTCCCGAATCGATCGATTCCACCGCCATTTTGATACCGTCAAGTATAGAAAGAGAATCGTCGGAAACAGCAATTGCGAATCCGCTATTGAGTAATACAATATCGCGCTTAGCTCCATTGCGCCCGTTTAGTATGTCAAGAGCGATTTGTTTATTATCTTCAACATCACCGCCGATAACTTCCTTAATGGGTCTCCTTTTAATATCAAAATCCTCTGGTACAACAGAATAACTCTTGATCTCTCCGTTCAATAATTCAGATATTTTTGTCGGTCCCGTTACCGAGATTTCATCGAGACCTTCCTCTCCATGTACGACAAAAATCCGACTGGAACCAAGCTCTTTTAAAACAGATGCAACCATCTCATTGAGCGAACCGTCAAATACACCGATTACCTGTCGTTTTACCCCTGCAGGATTTGTCAGAGGACCCAATATGTTGAAAAATGTTCTCAATCCGATCTCTTTTCTGGGTCCAACTGCATGCCTGATAGCTTTGTGCAATAACGGGGCGAACAGAAATCCTATTCCTGTTTTTTCGATGCATTCTTCCACCTTTTCAGGACTAATATCTATTCTCATTCAAAAGGATACCAATAAATCTGCGCTGCCGCATTTACTTGAAACCGAACGGTTTCCATGTTTTGCGACCGTCACACCTGCGCCTGCCGCAACTAAAGCGGACAAAGTTGACACATTAAGTGTATGCTGAAGATCGCCACCGGTTCCGCATGTGTCTATTGCATTTTCAGCACGCACGTTGACGTGGGTAGCCAAAGAACGCATTGCCCTTACAAATCCGGTAATTTCCGAGATAGTTTCTTTTTTCATTCTGCATGCGATAATGAAAGCCCCGATTTGAGCGTCGGTGGCGTTTCCTTCCATAATGATCCTCATTGCGTCATGAGCTTCCTGTTCGCTCAGATCTTCAGAATCTACAACTTTCATAAGATAAGTTTTCAGCATTTACGCTCCTAATGAGGCGCTCGTTTTCTAATAGCGAAATTTTTTTGTATTATGTTATAATGACAGAAAATTCAGCAAAAGTTTTTTGCCTTCTTTTGTTAAAATTGATTCGGGATGAAACTGAACGCCTTCTAACGGCATTGAATTGTGCCTGATTCCCATGATGGTCCCATCATCGGATTCCGATGAAACTGTCAGACAGTCAGGCAGATTTTTTCGTTCCACCGTAAGTGAATGGTATCTTGTTGCGATAAACGGGTTCTCAATACCGCTATATATAGCTTTTGAATCATGAAATATCCGGGAAGTTTTGCCGTGAAGAATGTTGTTGACTCTATTAATCTCTGCACCGAAAACTTGCCCGATAACCTGGTGACCTAAACAAACACCGAGTGTAGGAATGCTTTCGCCGAAATTCCGAATGATATCGGGGCAAATACCGCTGTTTTCCGGTCTCCCGGGTCCGGGAGAGAGTACAATTTTGTCCGGACGGATTTTTTTAACATCGTCGATGCTTACCGCATCATTACGGCGAACGAGAACCTCTGTTCCCGTTTCACCTATGTATTGCACAAGATTATACGTAAATGAATCGTAATTATCAATCACTAAAATCATATGATTTTCCCTCTGCGGCAGCTATTGCATTGAGAAGCGCACCGGCTTTGAGCATTGTTTCGTTGTACTCATTTTCAGGTATAGAATCTGCCACGATTCCAGCGCCAGCCTGGATAAAAACCGTATTGTTTTTTGCAACAAGAGTTCTTATAGCAATGCATGTATCCATATTGTTCTGAAAATCGATGTATCCCACAGCTCCAGCATAAACACCCCGTCGCGTCTCTTCAAGATCATCAATGATTTCCATTGCCCGGATTTTTGGCGCCCCGGTGACTGTACCTGCAGGAAAAGAACCGAAAAGCACATCGAAACTGTCTTTATTTGGAGCCAGTCGACCGGTTACTTCTGAAACGATGTGCATAACGTGGGAATACTTCTCAATGACCATAAATTCAGCAACTGCGATCGACCCGAATTTGCAGAATCGTC